>SHNJ01000001.1 GCA_004295055.1 Alphaproteobacteria bacterium
GATAGATTATGTTCGCCCTAATCATGGTATTGGCATTGCTCATCAATTGATTGCCGATGCTAAAAAAGGTTATCGTGACATCGCGGCTGAAAAGGGCTTAACACCTGTGCGCGTACGCCGTCCTGAAGCCGCACGTGAACTTTGATTTTTCAATTATTAAGAATTACGGCAATCATAAGTAATTCCCGGGCGGTTTTTATTAATGCTGAATTTTATCGTGTACGCAAATTATGCACGATGAATTTTACGATTTTTCCCCTTGCTTGGGCGCGCGGTTCTTCCGTCACAGGCTCGGCATAATAGTTGGGTCTCGCGAATTCAGTGCGAACCATATCCGAAATGCGTGTGACTTCCGGCAAATCCCCCTTTTTATGCCAATCCCAGCCTTCGTTGCGGCCTGCTCGCATATCCCGAATGTTTGCGTCCGAAATTGCTGCGAATACTGCGCGGCGAAAAAATTGCCGCGTATATTCTCCGAATTTTTCCTGGGGATTGCGCCAGATATATAGGCTGTGCGCTGCCTCGGGATATAAAGACAGCATAAAATAGGGGGTGCCTTCCAATTTTTTTAAATCCCGAATATTGCGGAATCTTTCCGGTCGGCCGCCGATCGCTGTGTAATAATCCAAAACTCTATAAGAGGCTCCTCGCGTAGTGGACAAATGCCAGTGAGCATGATCGGTGCATGCGCCTCCTTGGTGTGCCAAACAGGCTTTTTGTTGTGTTGTAACTTTGCGGCTGCCGGCTCCGGTCGCGCCATGTTCGCCCAGAATAATATTTTCACCTAGATCCAACTTCATCAGGCGCCGCAATTCCAACATTGCTTCGAATGACGCCTCAAGGCCATCTATATCCAGTTCCGCGAAAGAATGCACGGGTTCTTCCGGTACGATTAAGCAATGCGATGAAGACAGAGGCCCTACCGAAGGAAAAAATGCCAATTCCATCCCGCCTTCCAATTCCAAATGCGCTATTTCTCGCGGCGATGGCATGCCGCCGTGCTGAAAAAATTCTTCTGCGAAAGAGGGAAATGAAGCAACTGACATCTTAGATTCGATAACCTCAAAATATTGGCTTATAATCAGTTGTTTAATATATACAGCAGAACCATAACATAAGGAAGCTTGACATAGGAATTATATCCTTTAAAAAGACAAATTATGCACTCGCCCCGATGATGGCCCGAATCTGCAAATTTTATGGCAAGGCAACCCAATTTTAGAAATGTGGTTCGATGCGGCCAAACGCCAGCATCGCTATACCGTCGATAAACCGGCGGTTATTGAATATGACGACCAAGGAAAGCCGACTTTGCAGAAATATTACTGGAAGGGAAGATTGTACAGGTTAGAAGAATTAGACCCAGATACAGGCAGAATAATGCGGTCAATAGAGCAACCTGATGATAGGGCCGCTAAAAGAATATCGAGGGCAAGGGTCGACGATATTGTCGCCAATTATTTAAAATGGATTTATTGGGGGAGAAAAAAAGTTAAATAATCCCGCGTTTTTTACTGATTCTAAAATATAAAGCCGCCTGGTAGAGCCTCTGCCAGGCGGTTTTTTATGGAGCAACAAATGAAACTATGCCAGCAACCGCAATACGCCTTCGCGTTTGGCGCTGGATTCTTGCTGGTTCTTATACGCGGTAATCGCGGTGTTTACCTTGGTATCTTCCACGCTAAAGGTGGTTTGCTGTTTCTGCGATTCTAAAAACTGATCGACGGCGAATTGCTGAGTTGCAGACTCGCGATCCTGATTGTTGAGGCGATAAGCCTCCGCTTGGACGTTGCCCTGTTGTTGGATAATCGTGCCATAAGCGGTATCAGTCGCAGTCTGGGCCGCAGCGGCGTTCGCCGTCGAGGTTAAATCGGCCGATCCCAACCCCAGATCAAGGTCCGAAAGTCTGGATGTTGGATCGGTCGACGTATTGCCACTATTGCCGATACCCAGATTGGTTAGCTGGGTTCTTAAATCGTTGAATTGGGTGTTCAGGTCGACTCGCTGTTCGGCGGTAAGGTTGGGATCTTGCGCCTGTTTGGCAAGTCCATTCATTCGGCCCAGCACATCTTGCGCGGCGCCATAAACAGGATTGTCGGCCAGCCGCTGCGCGGTTTCCGCCGCCGGCGATTTTTGATAATAATCGTCGGCAAATTTCGGTTTGGTCAATTCCTTGAACACCTCTAGCGGTTTAGGCGAGGTGGTTTTTATTCTGTTTAAAGATTGCGATGACGGTGAAATGCCACCGATGGATGTGCTGACCATGTAATGTATCCCCACTCGTTTGATCGAGAAATGCGCGTGCCCCCTGATGGCATCATCCTGCGCGTTCAAGGCCTACATGGCTGCAATATGTATTCTGGCACATAAAGCTTAATAAGCGGTTAGGGGCTTATTTATTTGATTTATCGAAGTTTTTTACTTTAAGTTTAATTTGGTGATGGGGGCATCCGGGCTGATCGTTGGGCAAAAGACCGCGATAGTATGCTTTTTGCCATTTCTCCTTGGCGGCCTCGCTTGCGGGGTCGGACAGGGTGGCGATGAATTTCTCGCGCGCATTGCTCCATTCTTGATATTGTTGATTGGTCACAGGATCATCGGTAATACGCCTGAATTCCGGTTGCATATTTTCAATCACATCGCGCTTAACCGGAAAAATGAAACAGAATGGCTCGCCTTTTTTAAAATGCACCGCCTCGTTGGCGCGGGTGAATTTCCAGTTCATGGTAAAGGAATAAGGCGACCAGTCGGTTTCAACGATGCCGCTTAACGGCGCAATGCCGTCCTTGGGCGAATTGACCGGCCCTGTAACATATAAATTATAACCAGGCTCCGTGCGGAACAGGACATTGACATGAAACGTCAAAACGCCAGACCCAAAATGAGACAATGGCCGGTCGTAATCCGGGGCGGAGCAATTGATAATAATGGATTTTTGATCCGGCGAGCCGGTCCAGATAGCCGAGAAATCGCAAGGGCATAAAATTTCCCAGCCATGAGAATTGGCGATATTCAGCGGCAGACAGCGATAGGCAAAAGACTGCGGGGTTTGATCCATCCAGTCCCGCAAGACGCCGGCCGGTCTGATTTCAGGAATATCGGGGGATAGTGTATAGGCAATCAGTTTCATAACGGCATGGTCATTTTTAAGTCATATTTCAGTGCATAATTGGGACCCGTGGCTTGTGGATCCTAAATAGGCCATTTACTATAACGCAAACCCGTGCCGCACGCACGTTTAAATCTGACCACTCACTCCCGAAAGGTATCTTATGAAAAAACTTCTTTCCCTCGTATTGTTAGCGGGCTTTGCCGCCTTTATGCTAATGACGCCGGCACATGCCGAAGACGCAGCCGGTTCGACAACCGCCGATCAACAGGCAATCGATACGGTTACCGACGATATGATCGTCGATACATCTGCGACCGGCGCCGATACTGCGGCGATGGCGAACAAGCCAATGAAAAAACCGTATGACCAATTATCGCCGGAAGAACGGAAATTATATTGGAAAGGCCGCCGCGATAAATGGGACAGCATGACCCCGGAAGAACGCGAAGCCGCCAAAGCCAAAGGCCGCGAACGTTGGCAGAATATGTCGCCGGAACAGCGCGAAGCCACCAAGCAGAAAATGAAAGAACGTTTTGACAGCCTGCCGCCGGAAAAGAAAGAGGCGATCAAGCAAGAACGCCAGGAAAAACGCGAAGCGCGCCGGGAAAAATTCAAAAACATGACTCCGGAAGAACGCGCGGCGTTGAAAGAAAAGCGCAAAGAAAAGTTCGAACATATGACCCCGGAACAAAAATCCGCGGTTAAAGAACGCCGCGAAGACCGCCGGGAGCATCGTAAAGAAATGCGCGAGCAAATGGGCGAACATCATGGCAATCCTCCAGGCCCAATGGGCGGTCCTGGCGCCGGCCCACATGGCGAAAAACATCATGCGAAAGGCATGATGGAACACGGCATGAAAAAAGAACATCAGCGGGCGCAGGATCATGCTCCTGCTCCGGCAACGGAAACTGCGCCAGCACCGGCATCGAACGAAGCCGTGCCGCAGTAAGTTTCTATCCTTTACGCAAAACGCCCACAGCAATGTGGGCGTTTTTTTATTGCGTGGATATGAACTGCATCACATAAGCCAGTATGTATCCTTTTTGTAATTTTATGGAGGCAGAAATTATGAATTTAAAATCATTATTATAGGCCTATATTTGTTTAACGTATTGATTAGGCTATATTTCAACTGAAATAATTATTTAAGAAAAAGTCATAAAATTGCTTTATTTATTTGCTTATTTGGGTTAGATTAGTATCCAAATAAAATACTATAAGGGTATAGAGATGAGCGTTGTTACGGCGAAACCCGCCGATGCCACCACATTGTTTGAAATAAAGCCCCGCCGCGAGCCCGGGCCAGCAAAAACGCCTGCGCAAATTCCAGAAATTTTTAGAGATTCCGTAAAAAGGTCTGAGATTCTTGGTAAATGTAAACAAGTTATGCGTAGTTTGTTGCGGCCAGCAGAAGAAGCGGGTCTTGTTGCGCTTCGTGCGCCAAATAGAGATCTTCTGATTTCATTTTACGATGCTTTGACAGGCTGGACTAGGCATCCATCCGTTTACACGGCAAACGATATATTCAGTAAGTTAGACGGATTGGCAAACTTGACAAGCGGCGCGACGACTCTGGGGCCGGGTGAATTGGCGGTAAGGGCTTTTCAAAGCACACCGGGGAGTCGAGTCGAAATAACGCCGTCACAAGGAAACACATATTCCGTATCGCGCGAGCGTATTTTATTTTTTGCGATAAGAATGAGTTTGCGCATCTTGCAGCATGAATTTTTTGAACACGGCCATATAGAGCAGGCATCGGGCGTAGAAAAATTGATTAAGATCATGCAAGATCATGAAAAAGAACATATGGATTCACGCGCAGATAGGGATGGGAACAAAGGCCGAGCTCGCAGTCCGTCAACAATACGATCGAATGAATTGTACTGTATCAACGCATATCTGGGGCTGAACAATCCTGTAATTGAACAAGGATCCGTGTCATTATCGGCTATTGATCTGCATGTTTTGCAGCGTCTCGGGGGACACTCCAGGCCGATGGCTTAGTTTATCTCAAATCCAATATTACTTTATCCTGCTGGAATGGGCCTTGGTTTTTGGATGGATTGCTTGGTTCCGGCGGAACATAATTGTTGGTGGCATCGATGTGCGCATCAAAGCTCTTAATTAAACAAATCGATCCTTCTTTATCCTGACAATAATATAACGTGCCTTGCAGGCGGTATACGCCGCGGTTTTCGAGAACCGGCAGGTCAATTCCGCCCTTTTTCAGTTGGGCCAGATTCCATTCCTGAACAAGATCGAATTTTCCGCCATTGCCGCGGAATAGCGCCAGATAGGATGGCGCTTCGTGGTTTATTTTCCACCCCGTTTCAAGGTTTATTTCCACGGGCACTTTCTTGCCTGCCGGTAGAATTAAATCCATAGAATGAACATTCGGCGCTGTCGCATTCTCCACAAACTCGGCCGGTTTTGCGCGCGGCATCACGTCCAATGCGGCCAGCGAATTGGTTCCTGAATCGAACCAGGCCACGCGGCTGTTATTGGTGTCGGCTATCAATAACCGGTTGCCGATTTTAATCACCGCGTTCGGTTCATTCAAAACGCCGCGGTTTCCATCGCCCAGAATGGTGCTTAACGCTTGTGTTTTGAAATCGTAAAACCGGATGGAATGATTGTACGAATCGGCGATATAAACGCCATCGGCGTCGGCCTGTAATCCCAGCGAATGTTGCAACAATCCCGTGCCTTGGGGGCCGTCTTTGAATCCAAAATCGAATAATCCGGTGCCGATCAGGGTTTTGACCGATCCATTTTCCAAAACGCGCAGCGAACTGGTTTCGGAATCGACAAAGTATAATTTTCCGTTCAAAACCGACAATCCGCTTGGCTGCGACAGGGAATTTTGCGGATATTTTCCGTCATCGATCGATTCGCGCCCATTGCCTGCCAGAATGCTGACCGTTTGTTTGGCTATATCATAAGACAGCAATTGGTGGCTGCCGGCATTGGCAATCGCGATATGATTTTTGTCCGGATAAAATGCAAGATCCCAAGGGCTGGCGAGAGCAGTTTGCGCCGCCGGTGAAGCTGGCTTGATATTATACCCGCCGCGTTTTCCCGTGCCGGCCAATGTGCGCACGGTGGAGTTTTTGAAATTGACCGCCTTTAATTTGTGATTGCCGGTATCGGCAACGTATAAGATCTGATTGGTTTCATCGAACAGCACGCCTTGCGGACTGGAAAAACGCGCAGCGCGGAATGAACCGTCCTTATCGCCCGCGGCTGTGCCGCCGATCGTATGGTCGATCCAACCATCGAAATCTGTAACCAGAATCCGGTTATGGCCGGAATCGCCGATTATCAGCCGGTCATCGCCACCGCCGAATTTTTCGGCATAAGTTACTTTTCCGGGGAATTGAAGCGTGGTCGCAGGCTGCTTCGATTTTTCCAATGCCAGCGGCAATGCGGACGTTTGCAATTTCCCATTATATTGTTCGATCAAATGTTCGATATCGCGTTCCAAATCCGCACGATGGCCTTCGCCGCTGTACATTTGCGCGATTTTTCCATCGGCACCGATTAAAATCAGTGTCGGCCAGGAACGTACCGCGAATTGTTGCCAGATTTGAAAACCGCTGTCATTAACCACAGGATGTTCTATGCCATACCGCAACATCGCGCTGCGGATGTTCTCGCGGTCTTTTTCATTCTGGAATTTGGCCGAATGCACGCCGATCACGGTCAAATTGTCGCCGAATTTATGTTCCAGATACTGCAAATCCGGAATCACATGGATGCAGTTGATGCAACAAAACGTCCAGAAATCCAGCAAGATGATTCGCCCGGCTAAATCTTGTGGCGTCAGGGCGCGCGATGTGTTCAGCCAATCGCTTTCCGATGTGATGGCGCGATGCACGGCGGTTGGCGCAAAATCCTTATCTTGCGCGGCAGAAGGGCGGACAGAGAAAATCATGCAGAATCCTATGAAAAGGAGGGCGAGTTTCTTTATCATAACGGTCCTTTTATATTTAGGCCGTAAACCATAAACGTAAAGAGATGCAAACCAGGAATACGGCAAAGCATTTGCGCAGTAAAGTTTCGTCCATATTTATGGCAATTTTAGAGCCGAAATAAGCCCCGATAAAAAGCCCCAAGGCCAACAACAGGCCGTATGCGATATGTTCATTGGTGATTTTTCCGGCCTGATAATATTGCCAGGCGCCCAAAACACCGACAGGCAATAACAATGCAACCAGCGACGTGCCGTTGGCGGTTGTTTGCACAAATCCTAAAATCAGCATCATCAGCGGCACCATAATAACGCCGCCGCCAATGCCAAACAAACCGGAACAAATTCCAGCCAGCAGGCCGATGGAAATGAGAATGGGGTAGGTCATGAGATGGGTCCTGAGATTGGTTG
>SHNJ01000002.1 GCA_004295055.1 Alphaproteobacteria bacterium
ATCCGATGGTAATTTTACCTTGATCATATGCGCGCCAGCTTGGCATGCCATATGCGCGGCATAGGCAACTACGTCAATTGCCGTTTCCGCTTCTTTCGGCAAAACGCCGCCGCGCGGATAGCACCACACAACGGATGCGATACCATGCGAGCGCGCTTCGGCGATGATGTCGCGCAATTCTTCCATTTGCGCGTTATAGGATTCCGAACCGTTATATAATGTAAACCCAATCGCCGAACAGCCCAGACGCACCGCATCGCGCACGCTGCAAACCACCGCTTGATCCGGATTGGTTTTATTGGAATTCAGCGAATTGCCGTGATTCATTTTCAAAATCAATGGAATTTTTCCGGCAAATGTGTCAACACCGGTTTCCAGCGCGCCCAGCGGGGCGGCATAAGCCGATAAATCGGCATCGATTCCCAATTGATAAAAATAATGCGGATCGTAACCGGCGGAATTGATCGCAAAGCTGCGCGCCGGGCCGTGTTCGAATCCTTGGTCGACCGGCAAAATAATCATTTGCCCGGTCCCGCCAAGGCGCCCTTGCATCAAAATGCGCGCCAAATTTTCTTTGACCGCGGCACTTTCGCCTTCGTATTTCGACAAAATATTTTTTACGGTCGGTGTCAAATTCATTGTTGGTTGTGTTTTCATAACT
Organism: Alphaproteobacteria bacterium; assembly: GCA_004295055.1. NCBI lineage: Bacteria > Pseudomonadati > Pseudomonadota > Alphaproteobacteria > Alphaproteobacteria bacterium. The sequence continues at coordinate 662 of SHNJ01000002.1, forward strand.
GCCTTCATTTTCATTCTCCCAATTAAATCATCTTGGCCATTACGCCGGCGGTATCGAGCATGCGGTTGGAGAAACCCCATTCATTATCATACCACGACAATACACGCGCGAGACGCTTGTCTACGACTTGCGTTTGCGTCGCATCGAAATTCGATGAATGCGGATCGTGATTAAAATCGGATGATACTAATTCATCGGTTACATAACCCAAAACGCCTTTCAAACGGCCTTCCGACGCTTTTTTCATCGCGGCGTTGATTTCTTCGGCCGTGACGTCACGCGGCGCGACGAATTTAAAATCGATCATCGACACGTTAGCGGTTGGCACACGCACGGACGTGCCATCCAATTTGCCTTTCAATTCTGGAATCACGAGGCCAAGCGCCTTCGCCGCGCCGGTGGACGATGGAATCATCGATAATGCGGCGGCGCGGGCGCGGCGCGGATCTTTGTGAATCGAGTCGACCAGTTTTTGATCGCCGGTATAGGCGTGCACGGTGGTCATAAACCCACGCTCGATCCCGATTTCTTTCAAAACAACATCGGCAACCGGCGCTAGGCAATTGGTGGTGCAAGAGCCGTTCGAAATCACAATATGATCTTTGGATAATTTGTCATGGTTGACGCCATAAACGATGGTCGCATCCACGCCATCGGCCGGGGCCGATACGATCACGCGTTTCGCGCCAGCGGTTAAATGATGCGCGGCCTCATCGCGTTTGGTAAAACGGCCGGAACATTCAAACGCGATATCGACGCCCATATCTTTCCACGGCAATTTTGCTGGGTCCGGTTGCGCCACCACCGCGATTTTTTGCCCCTGAATTTCCATCGAATTGTCGGTGGTTTTTACATCGAACGGGAAACGGCCATGCACCGAATCGTAACGCAGCAAATGCGCATTCGATTTCACATCGCCTAAATCGTTGATGGCGACAATCTGAATATCCTTGCGGCCCGATTCAAACAGTGCGCGCAAAACCAATCGTCCAATCCTGCCAAAACCATTAATTGCTACTTTTGTCATTTTTCTCTCTCCTATAGTTTTTGTTTTACAAGCTCGACGACTTTTTCCGCCGTGATGCCAAAATGCTTGAACAAATCACCGGCGGGCGCGGATGCGCCGAACGAATTCATGCCGATAAATCCGCCATCCATGCCGATGATCGCATCCCAGCCTTGGCGAATGCCGGCTTCGATGGCGATTTTAACCGGGCTGTTGCCCAAAACCTGATCCCGATAGGATTTAGATTGGCGGACGAACAATTCCATCGACGGCACCGATACGATTCGCGCCGCGATATTTTGCGCGGACAATAAATCGCGCGCCGCAACCGCAATGCCGATTTCCGATCCGCTGGCGAATAACGTAACTGGCGCGTTTTGCGATTCCGCCAATATATAGGCGCCCTTGGCGGATAAATTTTCCGCGCTGTCGGCGACGCGCACATGCGGCACCGCTTGGCGGGTCAAGGCGATGACCGACGGGCCTTCTTGGCGTTTCAGGGCGATTTCCCACGCTTCGGCGGTTTCTACCGCATCGGCCGGGCGCAAGAACAATAAATTCGGAATCGCGCGCAGCGCGGCGTAATGTTCCACCGGTTGGTGGGTCGGGCCGTCTTCGCCGAGTCCAATGGAATCATGCGTCATCACATAAATCACCCGCTGATGCATGATGGCCGACAAGCGGATCGATGGGCGGCAATAATCGGTGAAAATCAAAAATGTCGCGCCATATGGAATAACGCCGCCATGCAGCGCCAAGCCATTCATCGCCGCCGCCATGCCATGTTCGCGCACGCCATAATGGATATATGTGCCGCCGTAATTTTGCGCGGTCACGACCTTGTGCGTTTTAACCTTGGTATTGTTCGATGGCGTTAAATCGGCCGAACCGCCAACCATTTCCGGCAATAAAGGCTGCAAAACTTCAAGCACCTTGCCGCTGGCTTGGCGGGTGGCGATTTTCGGTTTTTCCGCAACCAATGCCGTTTTCAATTTTGCAATTGCGTCCCAAACATCAGACGGAATTTCGCCCGATTGGCGACGCAAAAATTCCGATTTTTTGCCATCGGCATTTAATTTTTTTTGCCATGCCGCAAATGATTCCGCCCCGCGCGCGCCAATTTTACGCCAAGCATCCAATACATCGGCGGGAATATCGAATGCCGCATGCGGCCAATCCAATTTCTGCCGCGCACCAGCGATTTCTTCTGCGCCCAGCGGGCTGCCATGGCAATCATGCGATCCGGCTTTGGTCGGCGCGCCGAATCCAATGGTGGTTTTGCATGCAATCAAAGATGGACGGTCGGATTTTTGCGCGCGCGCGATGGCGGCGGATATTTCGGCGGGATTATGGCCATCGATGCGTTCCGCGCGCCAGCCATAAGATTCGAATCTTTTCAATTGATCGATCGATGTCGATAAATCGGTATGGCCGTCAATAGTGATGCCGTTATCGTCAAACAGCACGATCAATTTGCGAAGGCGCAAATGCCCGGCCATTTCGGCGGCTTCGTGGCTGATGCCTTCTTCTAAACAGCCGTCGCCAGCGATGACATAGGTATAATGATCCACCAACCCATCGCCGAATTCGGCGTTTTGAATCCGTTCGGCCAATGCGAATCCAACCGAATTTGCGATCCCCTGCCCCAATGGGCCGGTGGTTGTTTCAATGCCCTTGGCATATCCATATTCAGGATGCCCCGCGGTTTTGCTGCCCAACTGGCGGAAATTTTTCAATTGATCCAGCGTCATATCCGCATAGCCCGTCAAATATAACAGCGAATACAAAAGCATCGATCCATGTCCCGCCGATAAAATAAAACGGTCGCGATCCGCCCAATCGGGATTTTTGGGATCGAATTTCAAAAATTGGGAAAATAAAACGGTGGCCACATCGGCCATGCCCATCGGCATGCCAGGGTGCCCGGATTTTGCGCGTTCCACCGCATCCATGGATAAAAACCGGATGGCATTGGCCATCTGTTTGTGGGGAATATCGATTTTAGTGGAAACTCCAATTTTCGCGGCTGCTGTCATAAATCCTCGGTTTATTACTTATATTACAAGCATCACAATTAGGTCTAAAATCATCCACCGTCAACTGTTAAGCGAAAACTTTAAAGGTTGACGAAACAGAAATTCTCTTCATAATTCGAAACCGTAACAATACTACCGACAGGGATACATCATGACATCATCCAACACCGATTCCACCAAAAGCGCCAGCGACCGTTTACTGGGTGCATTGACCAGATTAGAACAAGCGATCGGCGATATTGAAAAAAAATTGTCGACCATTGCATCGGCCAATGACGATAAATTGAAAAATTTGGAAGAACAATTGGGATCGGTAAAGCAGCAATATTCCCAGTTAAACGAGGTGACGCAACAAGTCGCCAATCGTTTGGACGAGAATATGGAAAAACTGCGTAAATTAGCCGCTTAATAAGGACATTTATTATGTCGCAAATTTCAATTCAAATTAACAATGTGCCTTACACCGTCGCCTGCGATGATGGGCAAGAATCCCAGGTTCAGGATTTGGCAAAATATGTGGATGCTAAAATTGTTGAATTGAAAAAATCCCTGGGCCATGTCGGCGAGGCGCGCTTGCTGGTTTTAGCCGCCCTTAAACTTGCCGATGAGCTGGCCGAAGCCTATGCCTATATCGATAAACTGGAAGAACAAAAGGCCGAAACCCTGTCGCCAACCACGGCGCAACTGGCCGTTAGCCAGATTGAAGGGTTGGTATCCTCTATCGAATCTCTTGCATCCAGGCTGCCAAACCACTAAGTTATCAGGTTGGTAAGCGGCCTTTCGCGTTAGGGTGCATGCAACCCACCGGCCGATTAAAACTCTTCGGGAGCTGTCTCTGTCTGGACCGTGGTTCAGGTATATGGTTCCCACCTGGTCTTTTGGGCCATGGCGGAGTTCATCGTCACCCGACGGTCACGGCGGCTTACCAGCTTGGAATCTAAATGACCGATCTTGAATTAACCAAAAAAGCTTTACGCGAAGAAGTTTTAAAAAAGCGCAGTTCCGTGCACAGCATGTCGCGCGAACGCGCGGCGGGTACGATTCGCGATTTATTTTTACAGGCTTTGCCACTGCGCCCAGGTTCGGTCGTCGCTGGATACTGGCCGTTGCCGGGTGAAGTCGATTCCACGCCATTACTAAACGCGCTTGCCGAAAAGAAATTTGAAATCTGTTTACCGGTTGTGGCCGAGCATGACTCCCCGTTGATTTTCCGGCAATGGACGCCGGGAATGAATTTAGGCGAAGGATATGCCGGCACGCGCATACCGCCCGTGGAATCGCCTGTCTTAAAGCCGAATATTTTGGTAGTGCCTTTGGTGGCATTCGACCGCGCCGGATATCGCCTGGGTTATGGCGGCGGATTTTATGATCGCACACTGCATGCGATGCGTGCAGAACGGCAAATTATGGCGGTTGGCCTGGCCTATGCCGTGCAGCAAGTTCCCCTGGTCCCGCACGAAGGCACGGATGAAAAACTGGATTGGGTGGTAACCGAAGAAATGGCGATTGGCTGTAATTAAGCCCTATCGCGCCGCTGAAAAATCCTTATAATCCGCCCTTATGAAAATTCTATTCCTTGGCGATGTGGTCGGCCGGTCCGGCCGCGATGCGGCGATAGGCAATTTAAAAAAATTGCGCGATGAACATACGGCCGATTTTATTATTGTAAACGTGGATAATGCCGCGCATGGATTCGGCATCACCCCCGCCATTGCCGAAGATTTTTTTGCCGCTGGCGCAGATTGCTTGACATTGGGCAATCACGGATTCGATCAAAAAGAAATTTTGGGTGTGCTGGACAAAGAACCGCGTTTAATTCGCGGCAATAATTACCCGCGCGGCACGCCAGGGCGCGGCAATAATATTTTTAATTTAAAGGATGGTCGCAAGATCGCGGTGTTGCACACAATCGGCCGCCTGTTCATGGACGATTTGGATTGCCCATTCCAACGCACCAATGACGATTTACAGAATCTGTCTTTAGGCGGAAATGTACAGGCGATTTTTGTCGATATTCATGCCGAAGCGAGTTCTGAAAAAATGGCATTGGGACATTATCTGGATGGGCGCGTATCCGCCGTCGTTGGCACGCACACCCACATTCCAACGGCGGATTGCATGGTTTTTCCTGGCGGCACCGCGTATCAAACCGATGCCGGCATGTGCGGCGATTACAATTCGGTTATCGGTTTTGTCAAAGACGTGCCGATCCAGCGTTATGTCCGTAAAATGCCCACAATGAAATTGGAACCCGCCCTTGGCCCAGCGCAAGTGCGCGGCTGCATTGTGGAGACCGACGACAAAACCGGCCTGGCGAAATCGATCGCGCCGATTTTTGTCCGGTCATAAAATAACAAAATTTACGGCGGATAAGTTGCGATGGCGACATCGTATGCTTGACCAATACGCAATATAGGCAGAGTATTTTTCTAAGCGATAATAAAGCTTGGAGGGAAAAATGAACTATAAATTGCAGAATTTAGGCGCATTGACCGCTAGTTTAAGCGTTTTAGGCCCGACTATTCCCATTGCATCGGGGGATATTGCCCATAGCAATTTTCGCCTGACACAACCAAATTTTCTAAGCTTGGAACAACAGCCGACCATCGAAACAACGCCTTATGGTATCAGGCGAAATATAAAGGATCTGGTTCCCTTGCCTCCGGCGGCGGGCAAAGCGCAAAAAAATAAAGTCATGGGCGCTGTCTCCGATCATGAGGTTTGGTTTGGCGAGCAAGACGGATATAAAATTGAAGCTGTCAGAATTTATGCGGATCAGGCCGGCAATTGGCTGGGCGATGCGCCGGCACCAGACAACCTTGATATCACTGTATGGAAAACCGGCTTAGTCGGCGGCAAATTAATGTGGCAATTGGTAGTCGATTCCAATGGCATGCAAGATGATGCAACCACCGTACAGGCATTGTATGATTTAAGAACGCGCGTCGATGCGGCTTATCGTCATGGCGACAAAAATGCAGCCAAGCCATTGATGCGGGTATTGTATCTGGAACTTCCGTCGGATAAGCCGGTAAAAAGTTATATGGACATGCCCACTTTTGTTGGCGAAGTATTGGATTGGTCGGCGAATGGTGGCAATACATATTTGAAATCTTTTATAGATTTTCTTGATCAATCTATAAAATTGGGAAATCAGTTATTGCCGCAAATGGGTAAAGCCCATAATTTACCTGCATCCAGCATTTTCCTGGCGGCGGCCAGGATGCGCGACCAGCAACGCTTGGCCTAAGCGTTATCCAATTTTTCAAGAAACTTGGCGATATGTTCCAGCACCAGGCTGGAATCATGCGCCTTGCGTTTGGCAACGACGACCTCCAATCCTTCGATCAGCAATTGTCCGATTTCGCCGCCAATACCCTTGATTTTTTTACGCACCACCACTTGCAGGGCATCCAAATGGAATTTGATGAGCATCATGTCCATTTTTTCGGGAACGCTCATGCCTTCGGTCAATTTGCACAAAGAATCGGCGATGCGGCTGATTAAAGGATAGCCATAAGATCCGCCACTACTTTTAATTTCGTGAGCTTGAGAAAACAATTTCGCGACGTTTTCCTTGCTGCGATCCGGGAAATGTTGCAACGCCTGGAATGTTACGCTGATTTCCCGCAATTCTTTTGGGGCGATGCCTTCGATATAATTTGCCGCCAGATTTTTAACCACCTCCGCGGCGCGGACAAAAATCCCGACATCGAAACTGCTGGCGCCCTCGCCGACTTTTTTCTTTAATTTATTGACTGGATGCAAAAATTCCACCAGCGTTTGCGCCTTGTCCATTTGCGGCGGCGCTTCATCGACAGTGAAATCCTGTACCATGACTTCCGGACGCTTTTTGCGCGATCCCGCAGGGACGTTATCGGCAACAGCATTAGAAGAAGCGGCTGAATTTTTAGACGATGCGTTTGGAGCAGGTGTATTAACCGAAAAATCCTGCACCTCCACATCGCGTTTTTTACGCATCGTATTTTGCGATGGGCCGGCAGATGGAGAGCCCGTTTGCGCCGCACCCTTGGACGAAGGCGACACCGGCTGATCCTTAGTCGCATCGATCACTTCTGGGTTCTTGCCACGGCGGCGGAAAATCATGGAATCATTCCCTTAAAAATCATCGGACAGGCCAAGGCCCGGATCCGACAATCCCAAATCGCCGCCCAAATTGGACCGGCGGCGTTCGACACCATCGTAAAATGTCTGTTCTTCTTTTTTGCGGCGGCGGTCGGGACCGAAATAAGTTTTCGTACGCACGAACGGCCGCGGATTTTCGATTACCGCCTGAATACGCGCCGCGAGTTCTTTGGCCGAAATCGGTTTAGCCAAAATTTCATTGATGCCGATATCGCGCGCGGCCGTAACACGGAATTGTTCGGTATATCCGGTGACCGCGATGATTGGAATAAATGGATCGGGACTGTCCTTGCCTTTGCGCACGCGTTCGATGAAATCCATGCCGCTGACCGGTTCCATCACCAGATCGCATAAAATCAAATCGTAACCGCCGGCGGCCAATTTAATAAATGCCTCGCGGCCATCGCTGGCTTCTTGAATGGCGCCGACACCAAAAACATTCAAAAGCGAGCGGATTAAATTGCGCATATGCTTACTGTCATCGACGATCAGCACATTTAACTTGTCTAATTTGTATGTTTGTTCACTCATTAAAAACGACCAAAACCTGAAAAAGCGCCGCTATAGAATAGCAAAATCTGAATAAAAAGCGGTTAACCGCCCTTTATACCCACAAGATATAGGCGTTTACAGTATAGATCTACCACCCCAAGTGGGCTATAAAATAAGGGAATTTGTGCATAATTGGCCACAGAATAAAGGCCGATTGTCGACATATTTACAACGTCTTAGATGAGGTTCCAAGGGTATGGCAGGTCATAGTCAGTACAAAAATATTATGCACCGGAAAGGGGCGCAGGACAAAAAGCGCGGTAAGATATTCACCAAGCTAATTCGTGAAATCACCACCGCCGCCCGGAGCGGCGCGCCGGATCTCAATTCCAATCCGCGCCTTCGGGCCGCAGTCACCATGGCGCGAAACGCCAACATGCCCAAAGACACGATCGAACGCGCGATTAAACGCGGCAGCGGCGCCGATGGAGCCGATCATTTCGAAGAAATCCGGTACGAAGGATATGGCCCGGCCGGGATTGCAATTATTGTCGAAGGCTTGACCGATAACCGCACCCGCACCGCCGGCGAAGTGCGCGCCGCATTTACCAAGCACGGCGGCAATCTGGGAGAAACCGGCAGCGTCAGTTTCATGTTTGAACATATCGGCGCGATTTTATATCCCGCCCAAACCGCCAGCGCCGACAAAATGCTGGAAACGGCGATTGACGCCGGCGCCAGCGATGTGGAATCCAGCGAAGACGGCCATTTCATTTCTTGCGCACCGGGGGATTTGAACACGGTGCGCGATGCTATGGAAAAACAATTTGGCGAGGCGGAGAGCGCGAAATTATCCTGGAAACCAACCAATCTTGTTCCTGTACCCGAAACCGCCGCAAAAGATTTGCTGAAATTGGTCGAAGTACTGGAAGACAATGACGACGTGCAAAATGTGTACGGCAATTTCGATATTGATCCCGCGGTGATGGAGAAATTGGCCAATGCCGGATAAAATCTTGCGCATTTTAGGCATCGATCCCGGTTTGGTGCACACCGGCTGGGGCATTGTCGAATGCGCAGGCAACAAGTTGCGCGGCATCGCAAGCGGAACTATTTCCGCCAATCCGAAATCGCAAACCGCCGAGCGGTTGCACCATATTTTCGAACAATTATCGTCAGTCATCGCAGAATACAAACCGGCGACCGCGGCGGTGGAAGACAGTCTTGTCGCCCAAAATTCAGCCAGCGCCCTGAAATTGGGCATGGCGCGCGGAATCGCGTTATTGGCGCCAGCGCAAATGAGCATACCAGTATGCGAATACAGCGCCAAACTGGTCAAGAAATCGGTTGTCGGCACCGGCAGCGCCGATAAAAATCAAATCTTCCTAATGGTTCAGCGTTTATTGCCTGGCCTTGAAATTGAATCCGAACATGCCGCCGATGCGCTGGCTATCGCCATCTGCCACGGACACCACGCCGAAACGCAACAAAAATTTCATATAAAATCCGCCTAATTTATTAGGCTACCCTCCCCTTGAGGGAGGGTCAAAGACGCGAAGCGGCTTTGGGGTGGGGTTGTTTTGCTGAACCGTCTTAGATTTTCTATAATGCTGGCCACCGCAACCCCACCCCAAAATTCCTGGCGGAATTTTGCGCCCTCCCTCAAGGGGAGGGCAGCTAAGAGTTATTGAAAATAGGGGAAAATATTAAGTTGAATTCCTATCCAATCCGGGCTATGCCATTGTTATTCTAATTGATCCATTGATACGAGGAATTCCTATGACCTTTTCCCAAACTTTGAAAGAGCGCATTGCTCCATTAAACTTGCTCAACCACCCATTTTACCAAACCTGGAACATGGGCGAGTTGTCTAACGAAACTCTGCAACATTATGCCGGACAATATTTCCATCATGTGTCCGCATTCCCACGTTATATCAGCGCGACCCATTCGATCTGCGAAGACATTACCAAACGCAAATTGCTGTTGGAAAATTTGTGGGACGAAGAAAATCGCGGCACCGATCATCCAGAATTATGGATGCAATTCGCCGAAGCTTTGGGCGCATCCCGCGAGGACGTGAAAAAAGCGGTTTTGGCCGGCGAAACCAAGCAATTGATCGAAACTTTCTTCTCGTTCTGCCGCAACACCTATGCCGAAGGTTTGGCATCGTTGTACGCCTACGAACATCAAATCCCGGAAATTGCCACCGTGAAAATCGACGGCCTGAAAAAATTCTATGGCGTTGAATCGGAACAAGGATTGAAATTCTTTACCGTTCACCAAGAAGCCGACGTGTTTCACCGCGAAGCATGCGAAAAATTGCTGGATCAATTGAGCCCGGAAGAACAAGCCAAGGCATTGCACGCCGCTGAAACCACCGCGAAAGCGTTGTGGAACTTCCTATCGGGCGTTCAATCGACCTATGAATCCTGCGGATGTGGCGCAAAACATTAATAGGCTTAATAGCCTATTGTCTGGAAAAGGGCGGGTTTATCCCGCCCTTTTTGTTT
>SHNJ01000003.1 GCA_004295055.1 Alphaproteobacteria bacterium
GCGGTGGGCAATGGAAAAAACGCGCTGAAGAAATTGGAATTGCAAAAAACCGGATTGCCGCAATTCCCTATGCGGCCGCAGTTTTATTGCAATTATTCGATACGGCTAATTTCGGCGAAATTTGTTTTGTCACCTATGGGTTGCGCGAAGGCGTTGCGTATGATCATGACCGCCGTTTTGTGCGCGGTAAGGATCTGTTGCTGGCCACTTGCGAAGGACTGGCGCGGCGCAATAACCGTTTTGAATTGAATGGCGATGAAGTATTTCATTTCCTGCGTCCAATCGCCGGCAAACTTTCCGCGGATCAGCAACGTTTATTCCGCGCCGCTTGCTGGATGAGCGATATTGGCTGGGCCGATCATCCGGAAGAACGCGCCAAACAGATTTTTCATCGTTTGCTGCATGCCCCATTATTGGCGGTGGATCACGCCGACCGGGTTTTTATCGCCACTTGTTGTTACAGCCGGTATGCCGGGAAAAAAGATAAATTGCCGGATGTGGTTAAATTATGCAGTCCGGCGGATTTGAATCTGGCTATGCGATTGGGCGCGGGGCTGCGTTTTGCCGATACGTTGTGTGGCGGCGCGCCGGGTATTTTATCGCAGCTGGATTTCAGCGTGCGCCGTGGAAGAATGGAATTGCATGTGCCGAGAAAAATGGCGGTTGCTGGGGGCGAGGAAGTGCCAAAACGATTCGAAACACTGGCCGATATATACAAATTGCGCCCACTGATTGTGCAAAGAGGCCGCACTACACGCTAAGAAGTTTCAATCCCTTTTTATCGATGCTAAGCGCCAGTTTGCCTTCTCGCAAGGCAAGCGCGTCTTTGCCGAATACTTCCATGCGCCAGCCGCGCAACGCGTGGCAATGATCGTCCTGGTGCCTTACAATTTGATCGATATCGTCGGACGTGGCGATCAATTTGGCGGCAACGCCATGTTCATCCGATTTAATCCGCAACAATACGCGCAGTAATTCGCCCAGGGCCGATTGTTGTTGCGTCAATTGGCGCGGCGTTTCCACATGCGGCCATTCGCTTTGCGGTGTGGCGAGGGCGCGTTTGCACGCCTCGATAATTTCCGGCTTATCGCGGTTGGCGATCATCCCGCGCGCGTGGCGGTACCGTTCGAAATCTTCAATCGCATGCGGTGGATGCGCGGTGATTTCCAGCAACGCATCATCCTTGCAAATCCGGCCGCGAGGCACATTGCGCGATTGCGCCGCTTGTTCTCGCCAGGCGGCGAGTTCGCGCAAAACAGCCATGAATTTCGGTTTCTGGGTGCGGGACCGGATTCGTTCCCACTGTTTATAAGGATCTAATTGATACGTCGCAATATCGGTCAGATCATTCATTTCCTCCAGCATCCATTCGACACGCCCGGAGTTTTTTGCCTTGTCATAAATTTTTTCATATACGATGCGCAAATGCGTAACGTCGCCCAGCGCGTATTCGATGTGCGCCTTGGATAATGGGCGCTGCGACCAGTCGGTAAAGCGCATCGATTTGTCGATTTGCTGGCCGCATAATTTTTGCACTAATGTTTCATAGCTGGCTTGTTCGCCAAAACCGGTTACCATTGCCGCGACCTGCGTGTCGACGACGGGGTGGGGAACAGATCCCATCAATTTCACAAAAATTTCTATATCTTGCCGCGCGGCGTGAAATACCTTGATCACAGATTCGTTCCGCATCACATCGAAAAACGGCGATAGGTCTAAATCTTTGGCCAATGGGTCGATGGCGGCCGCGCCATTCTTATCGCCAACCTGGATCAGGCACAGAATCGGCCAGTATGTCTTTTCCCGCATAAATTCGGTGTCAACGGTGATGTAAGGTTCTTTGGACCAGGCGGCACAATATTTATTAAGTTCGGCGGTGGTTGTAATAATCATGGGTATTGGGGTTTGGGTACTGGGGTTTGGGTAGGGTAGAAATCCCTGAACCCAAAACCCAATACCCTAAACCCTCTTCTATAAAGGGGGTTGGAAACATCGTAAAAACAGGCTATCTATAGCGGTTTGGTACAGAAATATAAAGCGGAGAATGAATAATGCATCAATATCGCACACATACTTGCGGGGAATTGCGGAAATCGCATGTCGGCGGCCAGGTGAAGCTGTCCGGTTGGGTACACCGCATGCGCGACCATGGACAATTGCTGTTCATCGATTTGCGCGACCATTACGGCATGACCCAGTGCGTCATCAACAGCGATAGCAAATTATTCAAACAAGCCGCCGATTTACGCAGCGAAAGCGTGATTACCGTGACCGGCAAATTGGTTGTCCGCACGGCGGAAACCGTAAATGCCAAATCGCCAACCGGCGAAGTGGAATTGGCGATCGAAGATTTAATCGTTAACTCGGTGGCGGACGTATTGCCATTGCAAGTTAACAGCGATATGGAATTCCCAGAAGAAACGCGTTTGCGTTATCGCTTCCTCGATCTGCGCCGTGAAGCGATTCATAACAATATCGTATTGCGTTCCCGCGTGATTTCATCGCTGCGCCGCCGCATGATCGAGGCCGGATTTACCGAATTCCAAACCCCGATTTTGACCGCATCGTCACCAGAAGGCGCGCGCGATTATTTGGTTCCATCCCGCGTTCATCCAGGCAAATTCTATGCCTTGCCGCAAGCGCCGCAAATGTTCAAACAATTGCTGATGGTTGCCGGATTCGACCGTTACTTCCAAATCGCGCCCTGTTTCAGGGATGAAGACGCGCGCGCGGACCGCAGCCCCGGCGAATTCTATCAGCTCGATTTTGAAATGAGCTTTGTGACGCAGGAAGATATTTTCAATACGATCAGCCCGATTTTGCGCGGCGTGTTCGAAGAATTTGGCGGTCACCGTAAAATTACCCCGCTGCCATTTCCAATGATCAAATATGACGATGCGATGCTGCATTGGGGTTGCGACAAACCCGATTTGCGCAATCCATTAACCGCCGAAGACATCACCGATGTGTTCCGCGGATCGACATTCCAGGCCTTTGCCGGCGCGATTGAAAAAGGCGCCGTGGTGCGCGGTATCCGCGTGCCGGGAGTTGCCGCGCAACCGCGCAGTTTCTTTGACAAATTGAACGATTGGGCCAAGGAACAAGGCGCGCCGGGATTGGGTTATATCACGCTGGCCGAAGGCCAGGCGAAGGGCCCGATTGCGAAATTCATCGATGAATCGCGTTTGGCTCAATTGAAACAAATTACCAAGGCCGCCGATAACGACGCCGTATTCTTTGTCTGCGATAAAAAAGATACCGCGTGCAAAATGGTTGCTGGCGCGATCAAGAAAATCGGCGAAGATTTGAAACTGATCGAAGAAAACGCCTTCCGTTTCTGCTGGGTTGTCGATTTCCCGATGTATGAATGGAACGAAGATCTGAAAAAAGTCGATTTCTCTCACAATCCATTTTCCATGCCACAAGGCGGAATGGATGCGTTGGTCAACAAAGATCCATTGACTATCAAGGCATTCCAATACGACATCGTGTGCAACGGCATTGAATTGTCGTCGGGCGCGATCCGCAACCATTTGCCTGAAGTTATGTACAAGGCATTCGAAATCGCCGGTTATGGCAAGGAAGTTGTTGAGGAAAAATTCAGCGGCTTGTTGAATGCGTTCAAATACGGCGCGCCGCCGCACGGCGGTTCGGCCCCAGGCATTGACCGCATGGTCATGTTGCTGGCCGATACGCCAAACATCCGCGAAGTCGTCGCATTCCCAATGAACCAACGCGCCGAAGATTTGTTGATGAACGCCCCAGCCGAAGTAGACCCATTGCGCCTGCGCGAATTGCATATTCAATTGAAACTCCCGCCAGCGAAAAAATCGGGTGAGGCGGCTTAACGCGCAGCGCTATCCCGCCGTACCGACCAGAAAATACGTTGCTCTATTAGATCGGGCGCGCGAAATGAGGTTTTTCTATTGGCTTCGCTGGATGTTGGTTTGCAGGAAATATCTTCGCGCTCGCCAAGTATGATGCCGGAATTGGGTAAATAAAAATACCCAACAAATTGCATATCGTCGTAATAAGAATGTTTGGCGGCATGTCCTCGCGCGCTGTGGATTTCGGGCAAATCCTCATGATTATTTTCCGGAGCCTCAAGGCCGCTTTTATGCGACCATGTGCCGTTACGGTCTAACCGGTAGAAATGATAAATTCTATCCGATCGTCTTTCCTTGATACTGGGTTTTGTCCGAATTCGTGCTGTGCCAATCATGAATGGGTATAGTGCTGTAAAAGCAGCCACGATATAACAGCCTGGTTTTGCTTTTGGCAATTTACGGCCAGCGAAAATCAATCCATCGTCCTTGGTATAGGCGCGTAAAGTTTTATGATTCCGCCTGGATCTCGTAAAACATTTGCCGGTATTGATTCCCACATCCGCGCTGTAATCTTTTGCGGTATCAGGGCTGGTACGTTTGGTCTCAGGATCGTTTGCAATATAAGCGTAACAAGTATTGTAAACAAATTCTGATCCATCGGAGTCCCAAATTTCCGGCATAAAATCCGGCGCGCAGTGCCGGATCAGCGAAAATAACTTTAATCTGGCTTTGTCTAGTTTGGAAAATTCTGGCATGACAGTTCTAAGCCACCGCGCGTTGACGTTGCGTCCGCATTATTTTTGCTTGGATCAAATCCGGTTGGTCGAACGGCGTTTTTCTGGCTTGTTCCGTTGATGTTGGGTTTAAGAAGACTCTATTCCGGCTGCCCAAAATGATGCCTGAATTAGGAACATAGAAATAACCCACAAACTGCATTTCTATATTTTTACCATAATGTTTGACGTCTTGCCGTGCGCTGGTAATTGGTTTCAGCTTATTATTTTGATCTACGGGCAATGCGGTTGCATTTTTGTGCGACCAAGTGCCAGATCGATCCAATCGGTAAAAATGATAATCTTTGTCGTTTGCGTGTTGTTTATGTACGCAGGTATAGGCCGCGATAATATAAGTTCCAGGTTTCGGTTGCGGGTATTTTTTGCCGGCATAAATCAATCCATCTTTGACGATCGAATGCCGCAATTTTTTATTATTCGTAAAAAATATATTTACCGGTTGTTGCTCCATTCCTGGTCTTGGCCACGCAGGATCTTGGGACGCGTCGTTTGGACAACGATGTATTTCGGGATCGTTGGCGGCATACGCATAACAATTATTCCAATCCTTTGTGTAGCGAAGATCCAGAAAATTGGAAATTTGTCTTAGGTTGTTTTTATTCCAAGGCTCCACCATAAAATCCGGCGCGCAATGCGGGATGCGTGCGAATAATTCTAATCGGGCTTGGTCTAATTTTGATAATTTGGGCATACCAATATGTATCTTTATAAGATACATATGTCAAGCCTGGGATTTGTGCTTATCGCGGCACGGTTTTAAACGCTTCGCTGACGCCCCATTTATTCATCTGGCGGTCGATGACCATAACCGTGCCGATATCGCGGTCGGCGAGTTTGCGGGTGTGATCGGCTTCTTCTTGAGCAAGTTCAAATCCAGTGCCCAAATCCGGCGCATAATTATGTTCGACCAAATAATGTGCCAGGCGGTTGATCATGCGCTGAAATTCATTGGCGCTGACCATCGCGACTTCAACCAGACGCGCGAAACCTTCACTGTCGGTGCCAAGCCAAAGGCTGCGCACTTTTTCGGTATCGCCAGCCACATCCGGATCCAGTTTTGAATATAAAAACGTACCCGGCACAGCCAGTTCCCGCGCGGTCGCTGGCGGATTGTGCTTTTCCGGCGTTTCTTCGTTAGTAAAAATGACCCGAAAGAATTTGATCTGTTGCATAAAGACAGGATAGGGGATTGGGTAATGGAGGTAAAGCCGTATAGATGCCTATAGGCGAATTATTTTGGCAAAGGTGTTAGGGATAGTAAATGCCCTCCCCTTGAGGGAGGGCGCAAAATTTCGTTAGAAATTTTGGGGTGGGGATGCGGTGATTGATATTATAGATTATTTTGATTAGGTAAGGGGAAGTCCCCACCCCAAAGTTGCTAATCGCAACTTTGACCCTCCCTCAAGGGGAGGGTAATAAATATTTTAGGCGCTTTTCTTGCTCTTATTCCGTTTATGTTCATACATGGCCAGATCGGCGGCTTTGTAGAGATCGCTGGCATTGACCGATGGGTCCAAGGTGGTCAGGCCAAAGCTGGCTTTCACGGGAATAGTCTCGCCTTGCCAGCGTACCAAATAACCGTTGATGATCAGGCTTAATTGGCGGGCACGTTCGGCGGCTTTTTCTTCGGATGCATCCACCATCAAAATTGCGAATTCATCGCCACCCAAACGGGCGACGGCGTCGGATTTACGGACATGTTGCATCAATAATTCGGAAATTTGCACCAACACTTCGTCGCCGGCGGCGTGGCCATACGTGTCGTTGATCGATTTAAAACCGTCCAAATCGCAAATCACCAACACGCCTTTTTTATTGCGGCGGCGGGCGCCGGACAGGGCGCGGGTAACTTCTTTGTAAAAACCGCGGCGATTCAATAAACCGGTCGCTTCGCAAGTGCTGCTTAGACTTTCCAATTTGTTGATACGGGCTTTTTGTTTGGCGATTTCGCGTTCCGCGGCGCGCACGGCGATCAATGCGGTGCGTAAAATGGCTTCTTGCGCGTCTTTGGCATCGCCGCTCATATCGATTTCCACGCGGCTCAATTTGCGCGCAAAGCTGTTAAAATCCAAAGGCAAGTTTGGAAAGCTTTTCTCGAATTCCTGAATAAAGGCTGCTGGACTCATGATTCTTCTCCCCTCAAAACATCCGTCTTGATTTAGGATATGCACATACTATGCCAATCAATATTGTTTTATTTCAATGGTTTATGTAATGTTTTAGGGGGTGAAAACGGCAATAATTGCCGGTTCGGCAGGCTAAAGTCATCGTCGATAGGAAAATTTTTGCACCAAACCGCGGAAATCTGCACGTTGCGGGTAAATATCTACCGGATGTTAATCCTTTTCATGGAATATATTTCTTTGCCTATGTCATAATTGAATTTCCATGAATGCCAAGCCCACCAAAAAAGTAATGATCGTCGAGGATAACGAGCTGAATATGAAGCTCTTCAACGATTTGCTCGAAGCGCACGGATTTGGCGTCATCCAAACCCGCGATGGGTACGAAGCCATGAAAATGGCGCGCGAACATAAACCCGATCTGATTTTGATGGATATTCAATTGCCGGAAGTTTCGGGGCTTGATGTCACCCGCTGGTTAAAGCAAGATAACGATCTGAAACATATTCCGGTAATTGCGGTCACCGCGTTCGCCATGAAAGGCGACGAAGAAAAAATTCGCGAAGGCGGGTGCGAGGCGTATATTGCAAAACCGATTTCGATAGTCAATTTTATGGAAACCATTTCCAAGTTTGTGAAGTAGTTCAGTTCTCTCATGCCCGGACGTATTCTTGTTGTCGATGATGTTCCTGCCAATGTCCGCCTGCTAGAGGCAAAGCTGATCAATGAATTTTACGAAGTTCTAACCGCGCCGGATGGCGAAACGGCCTTGAAAATCGCGAAAACCGAGGCGCCGGATATTATCCTTTTGGATGTGATGATGCCCGGCATGGATGGATTCGAAGTCACGCGCCAATTAAAAGCCAATCCTGATACAAGGCAAATTCCGGTGGTGCTGGTAACCGCTTTGTCCGACACCAAAGACCGTGTCGAAGGATTGCGCGCAGGGGCCGACGATTTCCTGACCAAGCCCGTGCAAGACGTATCGTTGTTTGCCCGTGTGCGGTCGTTGATGCGTTTGCGCATGATGATCGAAGAATGGCGCGCGCGCGACCGTACCGCCAAACATTTCGGCGTGATTCAATCGCACGAAGTCGAAGATGACGGACGCAAGGGTTTATTGCTGTTGATTGAACATAATCCGATCGATGCGGCGAATGTGGTCGAAGCGTTGGCCGAAGACGAACATGAAATTCTGGGCGCGATCAACCCGGATGAAGGTTTCGTTCTGGCCCAGCAACGCGGGTTCGATTTGATTATGATTTCGACAACCAATAACGAAGACGCGACATTGCGCCTGTGTTCGAAAATGCGCGCGCAGGAAAAAACCCGCCACACGCCGATTTTATTGCTGGCGGATCATGACGATAAGCAACGGCTGGCGCAGGCATTGGATTTGGGCGTGAATGATTTCATTATCACGCCGGCGGACAAGGATGAGTTGCTGGCCCGCACGCGTATTCAAGTCCGCCGCAGCCGGTATCAACAACTATTGCGCAGCAATTTCGAAGCCAGCCTGACCATGGCGCTGACCGATACGTTAACCGGCTTGTACAATCGCCGCTATTTCGAAAGCCATGTGCAGCAATTGATCGACAAGGCGCATAAAACCGAAAAACCATTGTCGATGCTGGCCATCGACATAGATCATTTTAAGAAAATTAACGACACCTATGGCCATGCGGTCGGCGATGTGGTGTTGAAAGAAATTTCAAAGCGCCTGACATATAACGTGCGTTCGATGGATTTGGTGGCGCGGTTAGGCGGCGAGGAATTCGTGATTGTTATGCCGGAAACCGATGGCAAAATCGGTTTAATTATCGCCGAACGATTGCGCCAATCGATCGCATCGGAAAAAGTACTGATCAACAATGACGACGCCATCGATGTCACCATTAGTTTAGGTTTGGCATCCATCGAGGCTGGCGGTGAAAAAGTATCAGGCCATGAATTGCTTCGCCGCGCCGACGAAGCGCTTTACCGCGCCAAAGGCGAGGGGCGGAATAAGGTGATTACGGATAAGAAGGCCGCCTTAGGGTAGTTATTTGGGTTGTACCCCCACCCTAACCCTCCCCACAAGGGGGAGGGGAATGGAACATAATAAATGCCGACTAACATCACATCTTTCCAAAGACAAAGGTCACGAAAACTTCGTAAGGATAGTAGCAATCCGGAAAGAAAGTTATGGCAAGAATTAAGATTATTAAAAGCGGAAGGATTTCATTTTCGACGTCAACATCCTATTGATAGATTCTATGTCGATTTTATTTGTTTAGATAGGAAGCTGGCAATTGAATTGGATGGATATTCGCATACTTTAGAGACTGAATATCAAAGAGACTTACAAAAAGAACAGTGTTTGAAAGATCAAGGGTTTCGATTAATCCGGTTTGATAATAAGGATGTTTATCAAAACATGGAAATGATCATCGAAAATATAAAATTAAAATTGCAAGAAGCATAAGACAAAAAATAAAGATTTAAGAATATTTCCCCTCCCCCTTGTGGGGAGGGTTAGGGTGGGGGTATTCAAAAATTATTCTTCTCGAGAGTGAAAAATTCCATTATTAAAAAACCCCGCTTGATGCGGGGTTTTTGATTTTATATTCGGTTATTTCAATTTGGCTTCTTCGAATTCGCAATGTTCGCCAGCAATAGGATCATATTTCCAAAAACGGAGTTTTTCCGGTTTGGTGCGCGGGTTCTTTTTCTTGGTGTAATAGAAACCTGTGCCAGCCGTGCTGAGCAATTTGATCAATGTGATATTCGATTTAGCCATTGTAATACCTAATTTTTGTAAGTCTGCCCCTCTAACTTGAGGAACGGGCAATATATAGAATTGAGCAGGATAGTCAAGCGATTTTAAGGATTTGCAGGCGATTTTGGGCCAGCGGCTAAATGACGGAAATAGGATTAAATCTGCTTATTATTCAATGCCTTATAATACAAATCCGGTGTCGCGATCAGGGACGCGGCGAAAACCAAATCTTCGGATTTATCTTTGCGCGGCAAGCGGGGGCATGTTTTGCTGTCCCAGGTGACTTGCGGCGCGCGGCGGAACCACATTACGAATTTGCCTGGCTCCGGTGTGGTTTGCATCGGCATGGGCATCAAATCATTTCCGGCCAAACAAATGTTCGGGGCAACGCCAATCTTATCCAAAGATGCCTCGTTGCCGGGTTTGTATAATTCGGCCCAGGTAATCGCCAATTGCCCCAACCCTTCGATATAAGTGGCGCGTTGCACCATGCCTTTGCCATAAGATCTGGTGCCGATTACCACGGCGCGATGATTGTCCTGCAATGCCGCGGCCAGAACTTCGGACGACGACGCGGTTTGCCCATCGATCAATACTACGATAGGCCGGTCCGATTTTTCTGTTGTCGTGGAGGCATTGAAGCTGGCGATACTATCGGGGTGGCGCCCACGCATGCTGATCATATTTCCTGTCGCCAAGAATAGATCGGCAATTGCGGTTGCTTCGGAAAGCACGCCACCCCGGTTCCCCCGTAGATCTAACACGATGCCGGTTACATGCGGTTGCGCATGCATCACGGAAGCTATTTTTTGTGCCGTGCCTTGGGTGAATTTTTGAATTTGCAGATATAAAACATCGTTTTTAACATAAGAATTAAAGCTTGCCTGGCTCAATAGCGCACGCGGAATACCGGCTTGTCTGGCTTCGCCCAGATGAGTGAAATTCACATATACTTTGCTGTCTGGGGCTCCGCGAAACAGGGAGACAATTTGCGCGGCTTTTAATCCCGCAATTGATTTGCCGTCGATAGATTGGATGGTATCGCCAACCGCCAAATGCAATTGCGCCGGACTATGCGGCACGATGTTTTTTACCGTGGCAGTGCGGCCATCGGTGGCGATGGTCACGCCGATGCTGGCTTTGGGGTCGTCATTCTGGTCGGCGACGTTTTGCGCTTTGGATTTGGGACCGTAAATCGTCACGTGCGAGTATTTATCCAACACTTGCACCAGCGTATTGATGATGGTTTGCGACTGGTCTTCCAGCGTTTGGCGTTGCAGTGCGGGCGAATATGGATAGATCTGTTCCAAAAATGCCTGAGCGATGGCGCCCCATCCGCGAGCGTCATCATCGCCGGTCGTGCGAAATGCAAATACGGGTTTATGGTTGTAATAAACCACAAGATTGTTTTGTTCTCGTGTTTGAATATACGGATCCTGTTTTTGAATCAGGCTGACTGTGTAATAAAAAAGCTGTTTCGCGCTGGGCGGGTTGACGTGATAAGTGACGATTTCCTGAAAAACTTGGGCGAATACCGGATTGGGTAGTTTTTCCGCCTGGGCGTGGGCAAGCGGAAGGCGCAAAAGAATAATGACGATCGCGAGGCCCATGGCCAACAGCAACCGATTAATTCCTTGTAAAACAGGCGAAAAGTTGGATGTTCCCCGATCCAACATAGGCCGCACCTCCTGTGCCGCAAACAGTCCCTATGGGCGTACTTGCCCAGTCTTTCAGCCTATCATAAAATCGTTTCTTTTTCGCTAACAGACATCCTAAAATAAAGGGTGACATACCAATGGTTTAGGCGTATGGGTACACCATGGGAAAACAGACCATTTTAATGTGCCGGCCCCAATATTTTGCGGTCGATTACGTGATTAATCCGTGGATGCAAAGCGGCTTAGGCTCTGTCGATTCTGTGCGCGCGGCGTTGCAATGGGATCATTTGTGTGATGCGATATCGGATCACGCGGAAATTGTTCTGATCGATCCGCAACCGGGCTTCCCGGATTTGGTCTACACCGCCAATGCTGGCATGGTGTTCGAAGACAAAGTGATCATCAGCCGGTTTCGTTCCGCCGAACGGCGCGGCGAAGAAAAATTTTTCGAACGCTGGTTCCGCGATTACGGGTTGAATGTCACGTTGCTGCCGGAACAAATTTATTTTGAAGGGGCGGGGGATGCGCTGCTCGATCGCGCGCAGCCGTTGATTTGGGCGGGATATGGATTTCGGTCCGACACCTCATCGCATCCGCTGCTGGAACAAATTTTTCAACGCGAGACAATTTCGCTGCGCTTGTCCGATCCGCGTTTTTATCATCTCGATACTTGTTTATGTCCGCTGCCAGGCGGCTTTATGCTGTATTATCCGGCGGCGTTCGATGCGGATAGTCTGGCGAAAATTCATGCGCGTGTCGCGCCGGAAAAACGCATTGCGGTTGATGAAAGCGATGCGCTGCAATTCTGTTGTAACGCGGTGGAACTGGATGGAAATATTTTCGTCAATGGCGCGTCGGAAAAATTGCGCGGCGATTTATTCCGCGCCGGGTTCAATATCATCGTCACGCCGCTGTCGGAATTTCTAAAAGGCGGCGGAACGGCGAAATGTTTGACGCTGAAATTGATCGAGTGTGACAACCTGGGCGCCGCCGCCGCGCCGGTAAAAGTTGCTTAGGCGAATAATTTACGCGGCAACTTTTATTTGCATGAATTCCTGATAGCCGCCCGGAATGTCGCTGACTTTTTCAAAACCTTGCTGTTTGAAAATGTCCATCGCCACTTTGCTGCGGCGGCCGCGCTGGCAATACAGGACATATTCCTGATTCTTATTGAATTTCTTGGCCCATTCGGTGCCGGCTTGAATTTCCGACAATGGCAAATTCACCGCCCCTTCGATATGGCCGGCGGCCCATTCGTCTTTTTCGCGTACATCGATCAGGATCGAATTGTTCCACGTGGAACAATTTGCGGCCAAGTCCGCCTTTAACTGAACCACTGCTGGCGCTTTGGAACAAAGCGGACAGGCGCTGTCTTTGGCGATATTGACGGTGCGAATCGCATAATTTTTGGCGTCGATGGTCAGCAGCTTGCCAGCCAAAGATTCCATTTTATTAACTGGACGCAAACAAAGTTTGATTGCTTCCAGTGCCTGGATGCTGCCCATGATTCCGGCAATGGCGCCGATCACGCCGGCTTCGCCGCAATTCGGGACGTGCGCGGTTGGAGCGGAGTCATACAAACAACGATAGCAAGCGGTGGCAGGGGTATCGAATACCGCGACTTGTCCGTCGAATCCGAGGATCGACGCATAAACCAGCGGTTTGCCGCATTTATAGGCGGCATCGGCCGCCAGGAACTTGGTATCGAAATTATCGCTGCCATCGACGATGACGTCATATTGATTGAACAGCCTCTCCGCATTTTCCGGGGTTAGCTTTTCTTCGTGCGGGACGATGACGATGTCTTTGTTCAATCGCGCCAATTTTTCAGTGGCGGTCACGGCCTTCGAGGTGCCGAGTTCATGTTGCGAGAATAAAATCTGCCGTTGCAAATTATGCAGTTCGACCCGGTCAAAATCGCAAATGCCGATTTTGCCCACGCCCGCGGCGGCAAGGTACAACAACGCTGGAGATCCAAGTCCACCAGCACCAATGCATAAAACCGATGACCGCTCCAATTGCGCTTGGCCTTCCGGTTTTAATTCGGACAAAATGATTTGCCGTTGATAGCGATCGAATGACATGGGTGAAGTATAGGCCCTAATCCATTGAAAATTCAAACCCTATGTTGGGCGGTGCAACAATTAAAACCATACGGAAAAATTACCTGAAAATTGCCACTTTTCATTGCTTCCATAGGGTTAGACTCGCATAATTGCAGGTACATGCAGCCTTGCAACCGGGATGGGATTTTGCGGCACCATAAAATATTGAAACTGCTTATTTTATTGATCATTCTGCTGGCCGCAGGATGGCTGTTTTTTATGCAGCGTGCTGCGCCGCAGCAAGATTCTGCGATGCAAACCGTAACGGTCAGCCGCGGATCAATCGAACAGATCGTTACGGCCCAAGGAAAATTAGAACCCAAAGAATATGTCGATGTCGGCGCGCAAGTATCCGGCCAGCTGAAAAATCTGTATGTGGAGATCGGCGACAATGTGCGGCAAGGCGCGTTGCTGGCGGAAATCGATCCGCGCGTTTATGAATCGCAGGTGGAGGCGACCAAAGCCAGCTTAAAAACACTGCAAGCGCAGTTGGCGGAACAGCAAGCGCAAATCGCTTTTTCCGAAAGCCAGTTTAACCGCAACAAAAAATTGATCGAAGCGAAAGCGATCAGTCAAGAAGCGTTGGAAGACGCCGAAACATCGTATAAGGTCGCCAAGGCCAAAGCCGCATCTTTGCGCGCGCAGATTGAACAAGTGAATTCGACACTAAGCGGAGATGAAACCAATTTAAGTTACACCAAAATCTTTGCGCCGATGACCGGCACGGTGGTGTTGCAGCCGACGCGTCTGGGCCAGACGGTAAATGCCAGCCAGACCGCGCCGACAATTGTACAGATTGCCAATCTCGATATGATGACGGTGCGCGCACAAGTGGCCGAAGCCGACGTGTCGTTGCTAAAGCCAGATATGAAAGTATTCTTTACAACGCTGGGCAATGAACGGCGTTGGAAAGGCACGGTGCGCCAGATTTTGCCATCGCCGGAAGTGATTAACGATGTGGTATTGTATAACGCGCTGGTCGATGTAGATAATGCCGATCATCAGTTGATGTCAGGGATGAGCGCGCAAATGTTTTTCGAACAAGGCCGCGCAGAAAATGTGTTGTTGATTCCGGTCGCCGCATTGGGCAAACGTCTGCCGGATCAGGACAATCAATCGGGCAAAGCTTATGCGGTCAAAGTTCCGCAAGGCAAGGAACAAATTACCAAAACGGTTTATATTGGACTGATGAATCGCGATAACGCCGAATTGCGCGGCGGTTTGAACGAAGGCGATGTAGTGATCGTTCCCGTCGCACAATCATCACCATCGCGCGGCCAAGGCCAGGGCGGTTTCCGGGGCGGGCCGCGTTTATGACCGCAACGCCACTTTTGAAAATCGATAATGTCTTCCGCACTTTTTCCAAAGGCGAGAGCGAGGTTCGCGCATTGCAAGGCGTGTCACTGGAAATTCAAACCGGCGAGTTTGTGGCGATCATGGGCCAATCGGGTTCGGGCAAATCGACCTTGATGAATATTCTGGGCTGCCTGGATAAACCGAATGAAGGCAAGTATACGGTCAATGGAACCGATGTCGCAAATTTGGATGCGGATGGGCTGGCCGCATTACGCCGCAATACATTCGGATTTATTTTTCAGCGTTATAATTTGCTGGCTACCGCGAGTGCCGAGGAAAACGTGGAAATTCCTGCGATTTATGCGGGTCTGGCAAAACCGGAACGCGCCAAACGCGGCGAAGCATTGTTGAAAAAACTGGGGCTAGGCGAGCGCGGCGATCATTATCCATCGGAATTATCGGGCGGTCAGCAGCAGCGTGTGGCGATTGCGCGTGCGCTGGTCAACGATCCGCCGGTGATTTTGGCGGACGAACCCACCGGCGCGCTGGACAGTAAAAGCGGCAAAGAAGTTTTAGCATTGCTGGCCGATTTACATCGCGAAGGCCGCACCATTATTTTAATTACCCACGACGAACATGTTGCCGCGCATGCCAAACGCGTCATCCGCATTCAAGATGGAAAGATTGTCGAAGATAAACGGCAAGACGACGCACCGGTTGCATCGGCAAAAGCACAATCTAAATCCGGTCATGCCCCAGCCGCATTCGATATTGCCGAGGCTGTAAAAATGGCGGTATCATCGTTGCGGGTGAATATTTTCCGCACAGCATTGACATTGCTTGGCATTATTATCGGCGTTGCGGCGGTGATTATTATGCTGGCGGTGGGCGATGGCAGCAAACAAAAGGTATTGAATCAAATTAGCGCCATGGGCACGAATTTATTATCGGTGCGCCCGGGTGCGCCCGGCATTCGCGGCGGCGGCGATATCATCACGCTGATCCCTGAAGACGCGGCGGCGATATCGGGCCTGCCTAATGTCGATCTGGCGGTGCCGGAACGCAGCGGCCGGTTTACCGTGCGATACGGCAATATCGATTATATGACCAGTGTTTCCGGCGTCGGGCATTTATTTCCCGCGGCGCGCAGCTGGCCCACGACCGAGGGCAGTTTTTTTACCGAACGCGATGTGCGCAGCAACGCGGCAGTGGTGTTGTTGGGTAAAACCGTTGCCAAAAATTTATTTCCTGGCGATCACGATCCGATGGGCGAATATATTCTGGTTAAGAATATTCCGTTCCAGGTGATCGGCATTATGAGCGAGAAGGGCGCATCCGGTTTCGGCACCGATCAGGACGATGCGGTATTTATTCCTTATACTACCGCGATGATCCGTTTATTTGGCCGTCCATATTTGAATTCAATTTCGGTCAAGGTCGCGGACGTCGATCAAATCAATCAAACCCAGGATGCGATCACCGCATTATTGAAAAACCGCCACCGGACCGAGGATTTCAGTATCCGCAATTCGGCATCGATTCTGGAAACCGCAACCGAAACGCAAAATACGCTGACGATTCTGTTGGGCGCGGTGGCGGCTATATCGTTGCTGGTCGGCGGCATTGGCGTGATGAATATTATGCTGGTCAGCGTTACGGAACGCACGCGCGAAATCGGCATCCGCATGGCAGTCGGCGCGCGCCAGCGCGATATATTGCTGCAATTCAATACCGAAGCGGCGATTGTTTGCACCGTGGGCGGCATTATCGGCGTGTTGATCGGATTTGCCGGCGGGTGGATTGTATCGACCTTCGATATTGCCGTGCTGTTTTCCGCTGGGCCAGCGATTTTGGCGTTTTTATGTGCGGTGGCAACAGGTTTGTTGTTTGGATATTTACCCGCGCGCAAAGCGGCATGGCTTGATCCCGTTGTGGCGCTGGCGTCGGAGTGATAGAAATTTTCTCTCCCCCTTGTGGGGAGAGATAGAAAATCTTAGCGATCGAAGAGCGCTTAGATTTTCTTGAGTGGGGGTGCCCCCACCCCGACCCTCCCCACAAGGGGGAGGGAGATTAGTAAAAGGATTTATTATTCAGATATGAAAAAAATTCTACCACTAACCTTGCTTCTTCTTACCGCCTGCAATCTGGCACCGGATTACGAACGTCCATCGTTCAATATGCCGGAATCCTGGCGCAATAAATCCATTACTGAAAATGCGGCGCAGAATGCGGAATGGTGGCAAGGATTCAAAAGCGAAGAATTAAATGCGCTGGTTACACGCGCGCTGGATAGTAATCTGGATATCGAGGCTTCTATCGCGCGGTTGGAACAAGCGCGGGCCGATGCCAAAATCGCCGGCAGTTCTTTGTGGCCGGATATATCCGCCAGCGGCAATGTTGGCCAAGAATGGCAAGCAAGAGGCCGAAATCGCGATGCGTCCAGCAATAATTATCGCGCGGGATTGGCGGTTGGATACGAAGTCGATTTGTGGGGCCGTAACCGCGCCGCTCGCGATTCGGCCGAGGCTCGCGTAAAGGCCAGTGAATTTGACCGCAACATTGTGCGCTTGTTAACGATATCGGATGTCACAAAATCCTATTTGGGAATTTTGGCGTTGTCCGATCAATTGCAATTCGCGCAAAAGAATTTGGATAATGCCCAGGAATTGATGAACATTGTGCAAGCCAGATACGATGCGGGATCAGTATCGAACCTGGAATTGGCGCAGCAAAAATCGGATCTGGCGAGTGTTGAGGCGAGTATGGCCAGCCTGCAACAGCAAAAAGAAGCGTTGCATAATGGATTGGCGTTATTGCTGGGGGATTTCCCGCAAAATTGGGACGCGAAGGAAAGCAGCTTAAATAGTGTCGCCGCACCATCCATGACGGTGATTCATCCAGCGGATTTATTAGATCGCCGCCCGGATATTTTAGCGGCGGAGCAAAACCTGATTGCGGCCAATATCGACATTGGCGAGGCCAGGTCGGCATTTTATCCATTGCTGGATTTAAGTTTGGACACTGCTTTGTCCGCAAACCCAATTTCGGCATCGGCTATGCTGGCGAATTCGATTGCGGCGGCGCTTAGCGTTCCGATATTTACGGGCGGCGCATTGGAAGGCGCGGTGGAAGGGGCGGAGGCACGGAAACGGGAATTGATTGCCGCCTACCGCAAAACAGTATTATCCGCCTTTGGCGAAGTTGACACCGCTTTATCCGATATTGAATGGACCGGAAAAAGATTTGAAGCGCTGAAAGTTTCCACCGACCAGGCACGCGATGCTTATGAAATCGCACGTCTGCGGTATGATAATGGATCGATAGATTTTCAGGAATTGCTGATTGCTCAACGGGATGTAATACAAAAGGAAAATTCGCTGGTGCAGGGAAAGCTGGATCAATTCACGGCGGCGATAGATTTGAAGAAAGCTTTGGCGGAGTAGATTCCCCATCCTATTTCCCCCTCCCCCTTGTGGGGAGGGTTGGGGTGGGGGTGCGGTCTATTCGCTTAGTACTAAGCTTGGCTCACCGCATACCCCCACTCAAGAAAATATAAGCGCTATTGCGCTAAGATTTTCTATCTCTCCCCATAAGGGGGAGAGAATGGTTTTAGTTCTTATTCGCCGCATAAGGCGCAAGGTCGAACAATAACACTTCGGCCTCACCGCCTTTATCCAGTGTAATTTGTTCCTCGCTTATGGCTACGCCGTCACCGGGATACAATAAATGCCCGTTAACATGAACGCTGCCCCGCGCAACTTGAATCCAGGCTTTGCGGCCAGGTTTCAATTGATGTGTCACGCTTTCATCGCCGTCAATCAGGCCAGCATACATATCGACATCCTGATTGATGCTGATCGACTCATTGCGTCCGGTTTCGGATGCGACCAATAATAATTTCCCGCGTTTTAATTCTGGCGCGAAATATTTTTGATCATAAGATGGCGACACATCGCGCTTGTTCGGCAAAATCCAGATTTGCAGCAAATGCACCGATTCGCGGCGCGAAGGGTTGAATTCGCTGTGGGTAATGCCGGTGCCCGCGCTCATTCGCTGGACATCGCCGGGTTTGATCACCGATCCGGTGCCCAGACTGTCTTTATGTTCCAGCTGGCCTTCCAGAATATAGGTAATGATCTCCATATTGTCATGCGGATGCGGTTCGAATCCGCGATCAGGCGCGACAAAATCGTCGTTAATGACGCGCAACGATTCGAATCCCATGAATTTTGGGTCGTAATAACGGCCAAACGAGAAACTGTGCCAACTTTTCAGCCAGCCCAAATTGGTCGGGCCACGTTCTTCGGCTTTACGAATGGCGAGCATAGTAATCCTTTCTGTTATTGGATTGGAGATTGTCTATATATAGGGTGCAATTTCTGAAATTAAAGAGGGGGCCGCACATAACGGTCTTTGGATTCCCGAACCAATTGCACGGTGTATGCGGCAACTGCAACGCCCAGGAATGCGGTGACCAGAAATATATGGGGAATGGAATGGCCATTGTCCAGTAACAGGGCCATGTATACGGACGCGCCGACCATACATACGGCGTTGATGATATTGTTTGCCGCTACAATCCTGGCGCGGTGCGATGATTCGCTGCGTGCTTGTAAAATGGCGTATAATGGCACGCTGAACAATCCGCCGCATATTGATAGGCCTAATAACGATAAGATAATCGGCAGCCGTGAGTCTGCGCCGCTGAACCAATAAATAGCAAATCCGAAAATCGTCATGCCAGCCGCGCTTAACGGTACAAATTGCGGACTGATATGGCCGCGCAATAAACGCTGGCACAATATGGATCCTATTCCGATGCCGATCGAAAATACCGCCATGAACCAGACCGCCAGTGTTTCTTCCGCATGCAAAATATCTTTGACGTAACTGGGAAACATGGTCAGATAAATGGAACCGACAAACCATAACCAGGAAATTCCCATAACGCATCGCCAAACCGCAGTATTGATATAGGCATCGCGAATCAGCGGCCATGTTGCGCGCAGCATATTGAAATCGATTTTGATCGCGGCATTCGAGATTCCGGTCGATTGAATTTTACGGCTAAGGATAAACGCCAATGCGGATAGGGCGGTTAAAACTACGGTCACATATTCCGGCCCATTCGGCGTTACCACCAGCAATCCGCCGCATATGGATCCCAAAAGAATGGCGATGAACGTACCCGCCTCGATATAACCATTGCCAGCAACCAATTCGTCTTCGCGCAACAATTCGGGCAGCAGACTGTATTTAATGGGGCCAAAAAAGGCCGATTGCACGCCCATAAAAAATAGCGTTGCGAGCATAAGGTAGATATTATTGGAGATCAGAGACAAGCCGGCGAATAGCGCTAGAAATATTTCGATCAATTTTAAACGGCGCGTCAGGAATGGCTTTTCATATTTGTCGGCTAACTGGCCAGCGGTCGCGGAGAAAAGAAAATAGGGCAAGATAAAAATACCGCCTGCCATCGAAACCATCATTGCGCTATTGATGCCAATTCGGTCCGCCAGGACAAAAGTGACATACATTAATAGGGCATTTCGGAAGATATTGTCACAGAATGCGCCAATAAATTGGACGCAAAATAATGGCCAAAACCGGCGATTTAACAGTAGATGTTGCGGGGCGGCGGCTTGCATGCCCCCATATCTAGGCGAATTGGTCAAAGAAAGCCAGTTTCGTCTTTATAGGCCCTGGAACAATAATATTGCGTTATTGGGAAAAACGGGGTATAACCGCGATTGAGTTTAGAACAACTCTTAGCTTGATGTGTAGTAGATACCGTCGATTTTCATGAGTCGATGCGGCCCCAAAGGCCAATAAAACTGTTCCCGAGAGGACGTTTTTCTTTTCACGTTGTCAAA
>SHNJ01000004.1 GCA_004295055.1 Alphaproteobacteria bacterium
TGGCGGGTTCACTCGATCCCAGTTTTTGGAATTTACGCACCACCAGCATCGGATCTAAATCAAAAAACATCGATTGAATCAAATCGACGGGAATCTGGCCCAGTTTTTGAAATTGCGGCAAAATACGCTCGATATAAAAATCGATTTTGCCAAGTTCAGCGTAATGATCCTGAAAATCCCACGGTGTTGCGATCAATGTCAGATTGGAATAATCCTTGGGACGGTTTTGGGCGAGGGCAAGCGCGAATACACCGCCCATGCAATATCCCAAAATCGCCGGTTTTGCGCCCTTTATTTTCCGGCGCATGGCATCGAACGATTGCAACATTAATCGCGTATAAGAATCGATATCGAATGTACGCTCGCGTTTTTGCGGACTTCCCCAATCCAGAATAATGGGGCGGAATCCTTGCGCGCGCAAATAATGCGCGAAACTGCGGCCCGGCATTAAATCCAAAATGTAATAGCGATTGACTAATGATGGGATCAGAAAAATAACCGGCGCGTCTTTTTTATTCGCGCCATAATCGAATAATTTAGCCCCGCCGGATTTCCAGATTATTTTCGCTTTGGTTTTTGGACGCGTGTAATCATGCGCTTGATACCGCAGCACGCCTTCCCAAAAATCATTTAGATTTTTTAGAATTTTTTCGTCGAGGTTTTGCAGCAGTTGGTTCCGATCCGCGCCGCTGAGGTTTTCGGTTTGGGCGCGCAGTTTTTGAGCGCTTGCCTGCAGTTCCGGTTGAAACGGAATCTTGCCATCCGCTAAATTGGGCCATAAAATCCGCAAGCTTTGATAGGCCAGCATCGCTGTGTTCATGTGCAGCATCAAAGGCCGCGGACCCATTCTTTTTGGTTGATCTTTTCTTGCCAGTTTGTTCATTCGCTGTATTTTGCCACATCATGGCGTCCTTGGGCAAATGGCTGAGCAAACCTTCGATCCAACCAATACTATTGGGGTCTTTCAGCCACAGAGTGACTTGTTCGCACCACAAATTGATCCAGGCGGCGGCTAAATCCTTATCTTGATTAGTTTTGGTCATGAAATGATAATAAATAAATGCTTTGGCGAATGAACTGCATATAGTATAATTAAAAATCAATCAAATGCAATTGCACCAAGATATTCGGCAAGGGTTATTATGGCCAAACAAAATATTCCGCAAATCGTTATTAAAAAATATGCGAACCGCAGACTTTATAATACATCGACCAGCACTTATGTGACGCTCGATGATTTATGCAATATGGTGAAAAAAGGCATCGATTTCGGCGTTTATGACGCAAAAAACGGCGATGATCTGACTCGTTCCGTACTGACCCAGATTATTGTGGAACAAGAGGCCAAAGGCACCAACTTGCTCCCGGTCAGTTTCTTGAAAAAACTGATCAGTTTTTATGGCGGCAATATGCAAATGCCGGTCGCGAGATACCTCGAAGATGCGATGCATAGTTTTGTCAATAACCAAGAACGCATTCAGCGCCAATGGAACGATGCGATTGGTATGATTCCGGGCATGGGCGCGATTAATGAGATGAGCAAGCAGAACATGGCGGTGTTGGAAAAAACCATGCGCATGTTCAATCCGTTTACCGGCGAGCCGACTGGCGGAGCAACACCATTCCCGCACGCGCAAAACGAATCCGCAAAACTAGAAGCCGAATATAACAAATTGCGTCATCAAATGGACGATTTGCAGCGGATGATTCAAGGAATCAAAAAAAGCGATAAGAAGTAATTAGCTGGCGCTGATCAAGCCGCTTTTAACCGGCAAGTTCTTGCCTTCGATAGCGCGCAGATTCTGTTTCAATTCCGGCCGCGCGAAATACAAGCCTTGCAAGAAAGTAACGCCGAATTTTGCCAGCATTTCCGCGTCTTCCTGTGTTTCTACGCATTCCGCAATCGTATCCAGGTCAAATCCGTTGGCGAGTTCAATCAACGTGCGGACGAATAATTGATTGCCGACATTGGTCGAAACACCATTGGCAAACGATCCGTCGATTTTCACCATATTCACCGGCAACATGCGCAATTGGCGATAGGAAGTATAGCCGGCGCCGAAATCGTCCAATGCAACTACGCAACCCATTGCGCGCAATTCCTTTACAAACTGCGCGGCTTCGTGAATGTCGGACAGTGCTGCGGTTTCGGTGATTTCCACGATCAGGCGTTTTGCCACGTTTGGCGTTTCGGACAATAATTTACGCAATTGCGTCAGCCATGATCCGCCGCCAACATTGAACCCGGATAAATTGACCGCAAGGCGCAACGATGGATCTTTGCGCAATTCGTAAATTGCAAGCCTGGCGATATGGTCGTCGATTTCGCGCATCAATCCCATTTGCTCGGCGGTTGGAATAAAAGATCCAGCGGCCAGCAAGCTGTCATCTTCGCGCCGGATACGGGCCAGACATTCATAAAAATAAACGTCGTGGCTTTTCGCCGATACGATCGGTTGGAACGCCAGACAGAATCTGCCGTATTTTAACGCGGCGCGGATTTCTTCGCTGATATTCAAATTGAACGAATTGGACAATAATGGCTGTAAATTCGGCTGATAATGCACGATGCAGTTGCGGCCGCTGCGTTTGGCGGCTTGCAACGCCACTTCGGCGCGCGACATAACGTCATGCGCGGTAATGCCGTCGGTAATGTATTCGGCAACGCCGACGGAAACCGTTACGCCGACTTTGCCTTCGTTGGTGGCGATCGCGGCGGCATTGATGCAGGCCAGAATATTTTCCAGGAACGCTTCTTTATCGCGTTCATTCATATGATTGACAATAATGCCAAAATGATCGCCGCCAACCCGGCCCATCACGTCGGTAAAATGCAGCAACTTTTCAAGGCGCCGTCCGACTTCGACGATCACCGCATCGGCGGCATGGTTTCCAAGCGCGTTGTTGATCAGCGATAAATTGTCGATGCCGACCACTAAATACATGCCTTTATGTTCATAACGCCGCGCATACGCCAGCGCATGATCCAAAGATTCCCGGATATGGCCGATATTGAAATGGCCGGTCAGTTCATCGTAATGGGCCAGTTTGACTAAACGTTCTTCCTGCTCTTTGCGTTCGGTGATGAAACGCAACGTAGCCAGCAAACGTTTTGCCTTGCCATATTCGTCGAACTCGGCGGCGCCGCGATCCTCGACCCATAATACTTGTCCATCCGGCAGGCACAGGCGGTATTCGCAGGCATAAAAATCGCGCTGCCGGGTTAAATGACGGTTCAAACAATCGACGCGGTAATTTAAATCTTCGGGATGAATCAGGCGTTGAAATTCATTGCCATGTTTGTGGGCGGTCAGGCCGAGCGGTTGTGAATGCCGCGAGGCTTTTAGCCAATGCAGTTCGTTCGATGGGAGAGCCCATTCGTACACAAGATCGCCTGCGGCGAGAAGTGCAGCCATGGCCGTTTTAGTCAAAGCATCCTGCTGACCCAACGGCGTCTCTTCGAAAGACACGTTTTCCAGTACCCTGTTTTTGAATTGCCTACGTGGCCAATCCCCAATAAATGCGGCCCTTATCCCTATATAATAATCTCGTAATCTATTAAAATTGGTTAAAGAATTAGATAAAATTGTATCTTTTTTGAATAAGTTTTAAGTTATCAACAAAAGCTTAATTTCAACCTATAGGCGGCAATACCAGGCTATGATATTGTAACGATATCAAAATATTCTATATGGTCCTTATATTCGGGTTGGTTATAGAGTCAAATTATGCGTATCCAAGACATGCTTTCCGCGATTCGTGCCCCGCGCCGCCGCAAAACCGTGCGCGCCAGCCACAAATCCATGCTGACGCACGATAATGACAATCGGCGCGGCGATTCCGTTGAAATTTTGCCGCCGGAACAGCCTGCGTTCGGCGCGGCTAACGATATGCCTTGGGTGCTGCATTCCAGCGAATATGTCACCCAATTCATTCATCAGGAATTATTGCCGGATGGCCGTGTCATCGGTCAGGCGCGGCAAGCGGCTGAAAAATATCAACAAGCCAATCAAAACTTGCAAACCCGCCCCCAGTTCGCCAAAATTTCGGTTTAGAGAAATATAGTTAGGAATTTAATTCCCCTCCCTTTGGGAGGGGCGGCGAGCCATTTATGGCGAGCGGGGAGGGTAAGGCGCTTAAGAACCTTCCCCCCTCCGCAAACGCTTTGCGTTCGCACCTGCCCCAAAAGGGGAGGAATATTTTTGACCCTCTTTTCCGGGGAGAGTATAAGTACATATATGAAAAACATCTTTTTATTTTTGGCCGCCTTGGCCGCTTTGCTGTCATTTGCCGTTGCAGCGGTCGCGGAGCCATATCCGTTGGCGCGCATGCAAGTATTGGACAAAGTCACAACACAGCGTCAGGCCATATCCATTCCAATTGGCAAATCCGTGACCGTCGGCACGCTGCATATTGTGGTGCGCGCTTGCTATGCGTCGGAAGAAGGCGAAAAGCCGGAACAATCCGCTTTCATCGAAATTTACGACGCCAAAGCGCAAAGCGCCACCAAACCGATTTTTTCCGGATGGATGTTTAAATCCAGCCCATCGGTATCGGCGTTGGAACATCCCATTTATGATGTGACGGTATTGGGTTGTGGCAACGCCGACAACAATAAATCCTGATTCATTTGCCCGGTATAAAACCGCGTCCGTATTTGCAGGGCGCTTTCCAATTTTTCAATATACTCATCTTTGGAAATCTCAACCGCGCCGAATTGCTGTAAGTGTTTAGTGATAAACTGTGTGTCCAGCAATTGAAATTGACTGTGGCGCAACCGCGCGATCAAATGCATCAATGCGATCTTGCTCATATCCGTCTCGCGGCTGAACATCGATTCGCCAAAGAAAGCGCCGCCCAGTGCGACGCCATATAGTCCGCCAACCAGCTGATTCTTTTTATTCCAAACCTCTATCGAATGCGCGAATCCCATATCATGCAACGCGCAGAATAATTCCATAATGCGCGGCGATATCCATGTGTCTTGGCGTTTTGGTTTGGCTTCGGCGCACCCTTGTAACACGCCGCGAAAATCCTGATTGCAGGTAACGGTGTGATTATCGTCGCGCAAGGCGCTGCGCAATTTGCGCGGGATATGAACATTATCCAGCGGTATAATGCCGCGCCGATCCGGGCAAACCCAAAATAAATCATTATCGC
Source organism: Alphaproteobacteria bacterium (assembly GCA_004295055.1). NCBI lineage: Bacteria > Pseudomonadati > Pseudomonadota > Alphaproteobacteria > Alphaproteobacteria bacterium. The sequence goes on from SHNJ01000004.1 coordinate 5,161, forward strand.
CCCGATGCTCCGCCATCGGAAAATAGCCGATCGTGTAGGCACGCAAAACAAGGTCAGGGGTAATTTCGGTCATGGAATATGTAATTATAACAAATATTTGAGATATTAATCGAGGTTAATCTTACTCAGAAAAAAACTTGAAATATGTTTCTTAATAGGATACAATAAAACAAATAAACAATAATAAAGCAGGGTAGTGCGATGACCGAACGACAGCGGGATTTTTATGAAGTATTAGGCGTTGAAAAAACCGCCAATGGCGAAGAAATTAGGCGCGCCTATCGTCGTTTAGCATTGAAATATCATCCCGACCGCAATTCTGGCGACACCGAAGCGGAAAAGCGATTCAAAGAGGCTGCTGCAGCTTATGAAGTTTTAAGTGACGAAAAAAAGAAAAAAAATTATGACCTATTTGGTCATGAAGGTTTAAGGAGTGGAGTTTCAGCGTCTACCGAAGCGCAACAAACCGCAGCACAAGCAGCAACACAGCAAACTTGGAAACAAAAAGTAGGCGTACCGCTTGGATTCAAAATATTTTCCGAATATAGAATGGCATTTGTGAATCCGCCTCGCGATACGGCGGAGGCTCAGTTGCGTTCCGGTCAATATCAACAAATTCAAGATACGGCCGCCTCATGGTGTAAGCATTTTGATTCCCGCATTGCCGCTGCGGGAAAGTTTAATTATGACCTGCAACAGCAGGAAGAGCGATTAATAAAATCCGGAGATGTAGTCGCATTATCAAGATTCCTTGCCTTAAAGACCAAAATATTTGCAGATAAGGTTTATCAAGGTTTTCAAGCCAATTGTATAACATTGGCGGCCATAGCCGACGGAGACGCCAAGGCGGATTTTGTAAGCAAATATGGCGATATTACCAGAGAACAAATGACCTTCACTACCGCCGCTCAATATCAAGATTACAACCCAACACAAATTATTGCGCAGTGGAGAAAAGAATTAGAAGGCACTAATACTCAGACAAATACCACAGCTCGTCCCACATCAACAAATGCGGGGAATTCCACAGAACGATCTTCGCCTATTCCGCCTCGGCCAGGAAAATCTGTTGACGATATTATTGCAGAGGCAGCGGCTGCAGTTAGAGCAGATCATGCCACAAGAGATACCAGTAAATCTGGGAGATTAGAGCCGGGAACCCCCGCCATGGCGGCCGCGGCGGAAAAGCTTTCCGTGGAAACCGGAACTCCGATCATGGATGGCTCTTCTCCGGTGGAAAAAGCATTTGCTGCATTTAATGCTGTCGCGGATGCTCAACAAACCGAAGGTTTAAGCGCTGTATTGGATGGCCATAGAAAAGCTACCGGGCGTTGTGCGGAAGATCGCACATTGCATACCAAATGCCGGGGACTGCATGAAATGCTATATGGTCAAGGCAATTCCATTTCAAAAGGAGTTATGGAAATAGCTTTTTCTGGGCCAGCTGGAAAAACACCGGATCAAAAATTGAAAGAGGGAAGATTCAGCATTATTAAATCGCCGCAAGTAGATAATAAAACATGTTTTATAACTGATTCTGATTGGAAAAAAATTAAAGATTCAGAGCTAAGTAGAATGTTTACGCCAGAACAAACCGCCCTGTTGGATTATGTATATGGGCCGATGAGCGCGAATCCGCCGTCCGCACAAACTATTGAAGAAGCCAAAAAACAATCATTGGTCAGCGAAAATCGTCTGGGGAAAGTTGGCGCGCATTTGAAAGCGGTGGAACAATCTTTAAGCAGCGTAAAAACTGATATTAACGATACAAGAGCTGCGACGGATATCGGTCGAAAGCAAGCAAAAGTTTTGGATGTGTTAGGGCCAGCAGCACAAACTTTAAAACTAGATCAAGGGAAATTCGATCAAGCCATGGGCGATTATGGCTCCGCTATCCAATCTTCCGCTCCACGCGCGGCAGCGATTAAACAATCTTATGCCGGACTCACTTTTCCATCACAAGCTGGAGTCATGGATCAAATATTAGACTCCCGCGCGGGCGCGGCTCCGAATGCGCGTGCCGTTCAGTATCATTCTCATTCTGTCGCAATGGTTTAAATTACGCCGCCTGGTTTTCTTTCTCTTTCCGCTCGATTTCCGCCGCAACCCATTTTTCCAGCCAATGGATGTTATAATTGCCATCGATGAAATCGGGCGTTGCGATCAATTGGCGGTGCAGCGCGATGTTGGTCGACAACGTCCCGCCGATCACATATTCTTCCAGCGCGCGGCGAAGGCGCAGCAAACATTCATTGCGGTTTTTGCCATGCACGATCAATTTCGAAATCATCGAATCGTAATTGGGCGGAACTTTATATCCGCTGTACAGGGCGGAATCGACCCGCACGCCCAATCCGCCTGGCGCATGATAATCGGTGATTTTTCCCGGACGCGGCGCGAATGTTTCGGCGTCTTCGGCATTGATGCGGCATTCAATCGAATGGCCTTCGAACACGATGTCTTTTTGCGTAATACTTAAAGGCGCTTTGTCCGCGACGCGAATTTGTTCGCGCACCAAATCGATACCGGTGATCATTTCCGTCACCGGATGTTCGACCTGCACGCGGGTATTCATTTCAATGAAATAAAACTCGCCGTCCTGGTACAAAAATTCAATCGTACCCAGCGATTCATAACTCAATTTTTTCATCGCCTTAACCGCGATATCGCCGATTTTATTGCGCGCTTCGGCGTTCAATGCCGGGGATGGCGCTTCTTCGATCACTTTTTGATGGCGGCGTTGCAACGAACAATCGCGTTCGCCCAAATGGATAACGTTGCCGTGCTTGTCGCCCAAAATTTGAATTTCGATATGGCGCGGATGATCCAAATATTTTTCCATGTACAGCGACGGATTGTTGAAAGCATTCTTTGCTTCCGCCCTTGCCAGCGAAAACGCCTCGATCACTTCATCGCGATTGCGCGCGACTTTCATGCCCTTACCGCCGCCACCAGCCGTGGCCTTGAACAATACCGGATAACCGATCCGTTCGGCGGTTGCGATCGCATCGTCTTCGTCTTTTACTTCGCCGTCCGATCCTGGCACGCATGGAATTCCCAAATCGATGGCGGTTTTTTTGGCGATGATTTTATCGCCCATCATATGAATATGTTCCGGCTTCGGGCCGATCCAGGTGAAACCATGTTCGACCACCATTTGCGCGAATTTCGCGTTTTCCGATAAAAATCCCAGTCCAGGATGAATTGCATCGGCATGGGTGATGGCGGCGGCGGTTAAAATCGCCGGCACATTTAAATAACTGTCTTTGGATGGCGGCGGGCCGATACAAACTGCTTCGTCGGCCAGGCGCACATGCATCGCGTCGTTATCGGCGGTCGAATGCACCGCAACGGTTTTGATGCCCATTTCTTTGCAGGCCCGGTGAATACGAAGTGCGATCTCACCACGATTGGCAATTAAAACTTTTTCAAACATGGCTGTCCTATATTACTTTCCACTTGCCGCTCATTAGCCGGCAAATTACCGCGGTACCAGGCATCACACATTTATTGGTTGCGGCCGCGTCTAAATCGGGTTGGCATTCTTCTTGGTTTGAGTAATATTTACCCTCGAAAACCGGCCGTCTAACGACACAAACATAGGCATCTCCCACCCCAACAAAATTACCGCATACAGCAAAACTGCCTTCGGGGGGCTTTGGCCCTAAATCCAAAAAATTGGCTAAACCAGGATGTCTGTTCAAATACTGGCGAAACCAAGTGGTAAAAGCCGACCACATTATTCGATCACCACCAAAACTTCGTCGAATTCGACCGGTTTAGTGTCTGTAAACAGAATTTGGGTAACGGTGCCCGCATTCGGCGCTTGAATTGGGTTCATCACCTTCATCGCTTCGACGATCAATAAAGTCTGGCCCTTATTCACCCGGTCGCCGACTTTGATAAAGGCGGGTTTGCCAGGTTCCGGCGCGGCATAGGCGGTTCCAACCATTGGCGATTTTACCGCGCCCGGGTGATTGGCGGCGCTGGTCGCGCTGACGGCGGCAGGCGCGTTGGCGGTTTGGACTTGGGCAGGGGCAGCCATTACAGACGGCACGCCCATGGAAATATTGGTATGACGGGCTACACGCACGCGCATATTGTCTTGCTCGATCTCAACTTCGCTCAGATTCGTTTCGGTCAAAACGGTCGCCAGGCGACGGATCATTTCTTCGTCAAATTTAGCCGCGGACATATTGTTTTAATTCCTTGAATTGCAATGTTTTTGTTGGTTGTACCAATTGCCAGAATCTATTTCACCGGAAAGGGTGCCGTTGCTTATACAATGGCGGCTGTTCGCAATGCAACAACAGATTCAGGGGAAAATGCCTATTTTTTAGGCAGTTTTTCGGCTTTTTCCCTTGGAAACAAAAACTTAAGGGTCTAAATTTCAGTCCTTCCTTCCTTTATTTTACCCCTATTACCATAAGGACCAAGAGTCATGACCTCGAGCGCTAAGAAATTAGATAGCAGCACCTATGAAAACCCGATGGGCACCGATGGGTTTGAATTTATCGAATATGCCTCGCCGGATCCAAAAGCCTTGGTCAAATTATTCGAACAATTGGGGTTTGTGGCAACCGCCAAGCACAAAACCAAAAAACTCACCTTATATAAACAAGGCGATGCCAATTTTATTTTAAACGAAGAGCCAACCGGCTTTGCGGCTGAATTCGCCAAAATTCACGGACCATGCGTATGTTCGATGGCGTTCCGGGTAAAAGACGCCGCGTTCGCGCATAAACGCGCGCTGGAACTGGGCGCAAAAAATGCCGATGCCAAGGTTTTGGATCTGCCGGCGATCAAGGGCATTGGCGACAGTCTGATTTATTTCGTCGATCAATACGGCAATAAGACAATTTACGATGCGGATTTTGTGGCGATCCCTGGCGCGCCGCAATCCAGCGGCATTGGATTGAAAGTGATCGATCATTTGACGCACAATGTTTATCAAGGCCGCATGGATCATTGGAAAGAATTTTACGAACGCTTGTTCAATTTCCGCGAAATCCGTTATTTCGATATTAAGGGCCAGAAAACCGGTTTGTTCAGCCGCGCCTTGACATCGCCCGATGGAAAAATTCGCATTCCGATCAACGAATCGGCCGACGACAAATCGCAAATCGCCGAATATTTGAAACAATATAATGGCGAAGGCATCCAACATATCGCGCTGTCGACCGATCATATTTACGATACGGTCGAAGGATTGCGTAAAAACGGCGTCGATTTCATGACGGTGCCGGAAACTTATTACGAACTGGTTGAAAAACGCCTGCCGAATCATGGCGAGGATTTAAAACGCATGCAGAAAAACCGCATTCTGATCGATGGCGTGTCGGAGAAAAATGAATTGCTGCTGCAAATTTTCACCAACACCGTGATCGGCCCGATATTTTTCGAAATCATCCAGCGCAAGGGCAATGACGGTTTCGGCGAAGGCAATTTCAAGGCGTTGTTTGAATCGATCGAACTCGATCAAATGCGCCGCGGAGTGATTTAATGCCCAAAACCCCATTATCGTTTTATTTGCACATGATCGCCGTCGCGGTAATTGTATTTGCGTTGGGGCATTTTTTCTATCATGATAAGGACTCGTCTGGATCTGTATCTACATCAGTTGCGCAGAAAGAATCGGTTTATGATCGTGTAATACGCACGGGCATCATACGGTGCGGATACATGGTATGGAAACCTTGGATGGTGGTTGATCCGAATACGAAGGAATTTTCCGGACTCAATTATGATTTGGTGAATCAATTGGCGGCCAATCTTGGGTTGAAGATAGAATGGACGCAGGAAGTTCTTCCCGGTCAGCAAGTTACCGCCTTGCAAAGCGGTAAGATTGATATGGTTTGCACCGCTGAAGGTCCGTTTGATGCGGCGGCGGGAAAATATATCGACTATTCGGATGCTATCGTATATCAGCCTGCAGATGCTTATGTCCGGGCCGACGATAGACGGTTTGACAGTAATTTTATGGCGCTTAATGATCCTAATGTTAAAATTTCGGTTATGGACGGCGATCTAACCTTTGTGCTTGCGAAAAAATTCTTTCCCAAAGCCACATTGCATCAATTACCGCAATCGGCCGATCCGGCGCAATTAATGCTGGATGTTGTCACAGGCAAATCTGATATGATCATCATGGATCCGCCCACGATCGAATATTTTACTAAGGACAATAATTTGGTTTTAAGAAAAGTGCCCGCATCGGAACCTTTTGCCTTATATCCTAATATGTTTAGTGTTAATAAGGGCGAAGATAAATTCCTAAACATGATTAATATTACATTGGAAAGTTTTCGTAATACTGGGGAGTTAGAAATTCTTCTGAAAAATTATGAAACCTGCACCACTTTATTTTACCGCCCCGCCAAATCCTATCAACCACCCGCGCAATAACGGAGCACATCATGGCCCACAAAAACTGGATCAATATCCCCCGCACCGAAGGCGATGCATCGGGTCAGGCGCATGCCGATTTGCCGGATGGCACGTTTGAACGTGAATTGGGCAAGGAAGGATTTTTCGGCCCCGCGACGCACATGTATCATAAAAATCCGCCAACGGGGTGGAGTGATTGGCAAGGCCCATTGCGTCCGCGCGCATTTGACCTTGTTAAAGCGGATAAAAAAACCGCGTCTCCCTGGGAGGCGCACAAAGTTTTGCAAAATAAATCCTGTCAATTCCGCATGTGGCGCACCGACGGCAAGGACGCGTTCAATTTATACCGTAACGGCGATGGCGATGAATTGATTTTTATTCACGAAGGCGAGGGCGATTTATATTGCGATTACGGCCGCCTGCCATTCCGCGATGGCGATTACATCGTTCTGCCGCGCGGCACGATGTGGCGTTTGGAATGCGCGAAACCGGTTTTCGCGCTGCTGATCGAGGCGACTAATTCGTCGTACCAATTGCCGGACAAAGGTTTGGTCGGAAAGCACGCTATTTTCGATCCCGGCGCGATGCGCATTCCGCAAATCGATGCGCAGTTCAAAAAGCAACAAGACGCCAAGGGCCAATATAAAATTCATATCAAGCGGCGCGAGGCGATTTCGACCGTCACTTTTGATTACAATCCGCTGGATGCCATCGGCTGGCACGGCGATTTGATGGTCACATCGATCAATTGGCGCGATATCCGCCCGTTGATGAGCCATCGTTATCATTTGCCGCCATCGGCGCATACCACGTTTGTGGCAGACCGGTTTGTGATTTGCACCTTTGTGCCGCGCCCGTTCGAAACCGACCCAAAGGCGATCAAGGTTCCGTTTTTTCACAATAACGATGATTTCGATGAAGTTTTATTTTACCACAAGGGCAATTTTTTCAGCCGCGACAATATCCACGCCGGGATGGTCACGCTGCACCCGTGTGGATTCACCCACGGCCCACACCCAAAGGCATTGAAAAATGTGTTCAACATGCCGACCGAGGCAACTGATGAAGTTGCAGTGATGATTGACACGCGCGATGCGCTGGAAATTGGCGATGCGGCGACCGCAACCGAATGGAAAGGTTACGTGGAATCCTGGGCGGGTTCGGCGCCGAAAAAAGCGGCGGGATAGTTTTAGAGTATTGTAATCTAATACTTTTTTCCAGATTTCGGAATTGGCGGTCTTGTGTCTATGTGGTATATAAAAGCCAATAAATAACCACTAAAGAAAACAAGAGGGTGCTGTGGCTGGTAAAAATAAATCCGAACCTAAAACTGTTCGCGTTAATGTGGGTGAAATAACGACTGCAATGCTGGCTAAATTGCGCCGTCGTAGGGATGTAAAAGAATCCACTTTATATCCGCCTGAACGCGCCTTTGTTATGACGCCAGCGACCTTAAAAACTTTAAAAAGTCATCCGAACTTTAGGCATGTTTTTGCAAAATGCCGCGCGGCTAAGGCTAGATAAAATAATAGCGAACCGGCCCTTGTGGCCGGTTTTGTCTTTATAGAGATAGAGTTTTTTGCTAATTTAGAAATCGATACTTCTGGAAAACCATCATTCATGCGGTGTTCTTGTTTTCAGCGCTGGCGACGACATTGGTGGATATGATGCAAAAGAAAAAGTAAGCAGGCCTATCGATGAAAAACACAATCTGGTCCGCGATTGTTGCTGCTATTGTCAGCTTGTTGGTAATATCCATTTACCCGGCGCAAAAAATGTTGCCAGGGGTAATGGAACAAAAAGAGTCCGCCTATGACCGCGTGATGCGCACCAAAACGATTCGCTGCGAATATGCTACTTTTGCGCCATCCCTAGTTTCGGACGTGAATACCAAACAAATTTCGGGCTATACGGTCGATTTAATGAATGAAATCGGGCGCCGGTTGGGTTTAAAGGTCGAATGGGTTGAAGAAACCACCTATGGTCAGATGGTCGAAGGGCTGAATTCCGGCCGCGCAGACGTATTTTGTGCTGCAACCGGCCTGAATGTGCATCGCGCCAAATTTACCTTGGCTACGCAACCATTTTTTTATGCGCCGATTTATTTGGCGGTGCGCCCGGACGATACGCGTTTTGCCGGTAACAATCCTATGCGCGCTAACGGCGAGGATATAAAATTTTTAATCGTGGACGGCGATATCGCCGATACGATTTCTCGCAACAATTTTCCCAAGGCGCAACGTGTCAGTTCGCCGCAATTGGTGGATTGGCCGACGATGTTGCAGGATGTAGTGGCCGGCAAAACCGATGTGGTATTGGCTGAGCCTTATACATTCCGGGAATTTGATAAAAACAATCCTGGGAAACTTAAAATGTTGGATCAGGGTAGGCCAGCAAGCCTATTGCCGGTTGGTTTTGTAGTCAATAAAGGGGAGGCGCAGCTGAAATATATGCTGGATATGGCGCTTTCCGAAATGACCAATGAAGGTTATATTCATGCAGTGCTTTCCAAATATTTCGACGATCCGGCCAAATATGTGCTGGAGCCGTCTGAACCATTTAGACTTGAAACTAAAAAATAGGAACTGGGAAATTATATGAAACTAGCCTCTTTAAAATCCGGCGGACGTGACGGCACTTTGGTGGTGCTGGATCAATTTGGCGACCGCGCGGTTCCGGTGCCGCAAATCGCGCCGACCATGCAATCGGCGCTGGATAATTGGGCCGATGTCGAAGTCGAATTGCGCTCCGTCTATCGTTTGTTGAATCAAGGCAAGTTGAACGATGCGTTCGCCCTCGATGTCAAACAACTGCATGCGCCATTGCCGCGCGCCTATCAATGGGCGGATGGTTCGGCTTATTTGCCGCATGTGGAATTGGTGCGCAAATCGCGTGGCGCCGAAGTTCCAGCCAGTTTTTATACCGATCCGTTGATGTACCAAGGCGGTTCCGACACATTTTTGGGCCCAGCCGATGCGATTGAATTGGCTGATGAAGCCTATGGCTGCGATTTCGAAGCGGAAGTCGCCGTCATTACCGACGATGTGCCGATGGGCGTTACGCCGGACGAGGCTCGCGATCATATTAAACTTGTCATGTTGGTCAACGATGTGTCGTTGCGTAATCTGATCCCGGCGGAATTGGAAAAAGGATTCGGATTTTTCCACGGAAAACCATCCAGCGCTTTTTCGCCATGCGCGGTAACGCCGGATGAATTGGGGGATGCGTGGGATGGCGGCAAAGTGCAATTGCGTTTGCGGTCGATGATCAACGGACAATTATTTGGCGATCCGGATACCGGTACCGATATGACATTCGATTTCGGCCAATTGATCGCCCATGCCGCCAAAACGCGGCATCTGGGGGCGGGCACGATTATCGGATCGGGCACGATCAGCAACCAAGACCGCTCCCATGGCCATGCCTGTATCATGGAAAAACGCATGCTGGAAAAATTGCAAACCGGCGCGGCCACGACGCCATTTTTGAAATTCGGCGACCGCGTTAAAATTGAAATGCTGGATAATAACGGCCAATCCATTTTCGGGCCGATCGATCAGCAAGTCATAAAATACGAACGTTTAAAAAGGGCGGCGTAACCGTGACTATGAAACTTTACAGCTATTGGCGGTCCTCGACATCTTACCGCGCCAGAATCGCGTTGAATTTAAAAGGCGTGAAATACGATTACATCCCGGTCAATATTTTACAAGGCGAGCAAACCAATCCCGAATTCCTGAAATTGAATCCCATGGGCGGCGTGCCGACTATTGTGGATGGCGGTCATGTGATCGGTCAATCGTTGGCGATTATGGATTATTTGGAACAAACCCGGCCCAATCCGGCTTTGTTGCCAGCCGATCCGGCGGCGCGGGCCTATGTTTGGCAACTGGCGTTGATCGTTGCATGCGATGTGCATCCGCTGGTCAATATGCCGGCGGTCAATTATGTATCCGCGCTGGCTGGCGATAGCGAGAAACTCCCCTGGATTCAATATTTCACATCGGCCGGATTGAATGCGATCGAATATTTATTGGCGAATAATAAATTCGCCGGCAAATATTGTTGCGGCGATGCGCCGACGCTGGCGGATGTTTGTCTGGTGCCGCAAATGTATGCGGCGAAAAGATTCGAAGTCGATGTAACCAATTATCCAAATATTAATCGTATCAATGATTTATGTTTGCAGCATCCGGCCTTTGCCGCCGCGCATCCGGACGAACAAATAGATGCGGTAAAATCGTAATAAACCGGCTCGGCATAGGGCTGGTTTTTTATCGCCCGTTCGATTTATGCATAATTATGCGTTTAATTTGTTGTCAATAAAAACTCATAAAATTAATATTTACCATATAAAATATGGGCGATATGCCAATTGTCACATATTCATATTTATGCGTAAAAAATTTATTTTTATGCTTTACTAAGGCATGGGATAGGCGCATGGTAATCCCATCACCAATCAAGGGAGAAATCCATGCCATCCCAACAAGTTAGATTTTATGAAGTAGCCGTGTTAGGCGCCAGAGATGCCGAGACTATTTGCACTTCCCCGACTCTGTCCGGCTTGGCGGCGCAGATTGACCTAAGCAAGTTGCCACCCGATCAAGGAATTTTTCTGCATTGTGGCGGGACAGTTCAGCCGGTCACTTTGAAGCCGCAGAAAGCCATTCTCGTTCATGCTGCTGGCAGATCAAGAAAAGATCCCCAGCGCAGGTTAGCTACACATTCTAGATTCCGGCCTACTTGCAGGATGATGTAATAAAAAAGGCGGCCGATAAGGCCGCCTTTTGTTTTTGAATTCAACCCAAAATTAATTTGGTTGTGGCGCTGGGGCAGTGCCGGCAGCAGCAGGAGCTGCGGCTGGTTCTGCTTTGGCGGTACGGAATTCATCGACCAATTTCTTGAATTCATCCGCGCCCAAAGCGCCTGGATAGAATTTATCGCCAACGATAAAGGCCGGTGTGCCGTTGACGCCCAGTTTCTGTGCCAGAGCAATGTCCGCCTGAATCAATTGTTGAATATCCGGGCTGTTCATATCGGCTTTCAGACGATTGACATCCAGGCCCAATTTGGTGGCCATGTCGGTGATATTGGCTTCGTCTTTCGGGGCGCGGCTATCCATCAAAGCGGTGTGGAATTCCACATATTTGCCTTGCTTGCCGGCGGCCAATGCGGCTTTGGTGGCGTAAACCGAACTTTCACCCAAGATTGGATATTCTTTAAATACGAATCTGATATTTCCATCTTGCAATACCGCATCGCGCACCGGATGGAACACCGCTTTGCAATAACCGCAATTATAATCGAAAAACTCCACGACGGTAATATTGCCGTTTGGATTGCCCATAACCGGGGAAGCCGGATTGTTATAAATTTCCGCTGCATTGGTTTGCATGGCTTTTTTGGTGTTGTCGGCGGCTTCTTGTTGCGTTTGACGCTGATAAGCTTGCAAGGCTTCCATAACCATTTTTGGATTTTCTTGCAAAGCTTGTTTTACCATTTCTTTGACTTGGTTGGTCTGGGTTTGGTTCAATGGATCTTGGCTGTGATCGGTGCAACCGGCGGCAAGAACCGCGATCGCCAAAATTGCAAATAAGCGAATCGATTTCATATATGGCTCCTAACGAAAAAGGCTGTTCTTTAATAATAGCAGCAATGTATCGGCTTTGTGGGACGGAAACAACCAGATTATTTTTTATCTTTTTCCTCGATTTGGATCTGATTTTTAATGTCTTCCGCCCGTTGCAGCGCAATAGGGTCGTCTTTTAACAATTTAACCGCCCGTTCGGCCTGGTCTTTGGCGCGTTTCTTGTCCCCGCGTAACAATCCAAGTTCCGATAAGGCCAAGGCCGACTTGCCTATATATCCGGCCTTGCCCTCGGCAATGGATTCCATTTGCCACGCCAGGCCGTAACGAGGCTCTAAACGCAGAATTTCCTGTAAATGCGACAGGGCTTGTTGCACATCCGTTTCGTTGCCGCGGTCCAACAAAGCCTGAACCAGTCCCAATCGTAACAATGGTTCTTGCGGCGCAAGTTCGACCGATTTTGCATAAGCGGCGATATAAGTATCGGGATTGTGATTGCTGCCGGGGGTTTCACGATAAACCTGGCCGCGCAATTCGTATAAATAAGGATTGTTCGGTTCTTGTTTAATTAAATTGGTGATTAGATCGAGCGATTTTTCCGCCTCGCCGCGCCGATGATTCATAATCGCCCTGGCGTACATGGCGGCAAAAGATTGGTCGCTATCCGGGTAATATTTTTCGACCTGGTCGGGCTGTAATAAATATCCAATCAATTTCGCGCGAATGCGGCGATGCGCCTCGGCCATAGTCTTGTCGTTCAATCCTTTATCCCGCAAATCAGGATGATCGTTCAGATATGCGGCGATGGCATCGATCCTTTCGTTGGTCAGCGGATGGGTTTGCAAATAAGGATTGGCCTTGTCGACCAGAATTTTTTGTTCGTTTTGCAGAATTTTGAAGAAATCCAGCAATCCTTGCGGACTTACGCCCAGATCCGTTAAAAATTTTATTCCCGCCTGGTCCGCGGAGCGTTCCTGTGTCCGGGTATAGGCAAGCGTGCTGCGTTGGAACCATTGCGCGCCGGCGCTCATTACTGCCGCACCGGCCTGTCCTTGACCAAGCGCCATGGCTGCGGCAGCAAGAGCCTGCAATAACAAAGTTTCTTTGCCGATATCCTGCATGGTCTCTTTGCTGCGCGCCAGATGGCCGCCAGAAATATGGCCGGCTTCGTGTGCGACGACCCCCATAACTTGGGCATAATTTTCGCTGCGAATCAGAAGGCCGGTATGAAGAAAAATATTCTGTCCGCCCGCGACAAACGCATTCAGATCGTTATTCTGCAAAATATACAAACGAAAACTGGTTGGGTCGATGCCGGCTTGGTTTAAGATCGGATAAATCATCTTCCGCAGATCCGATTCAATTTCGGCATCGCGTATTAAATTCATGCCATTGCCGGAATCGGCAAATGCCGGCGTTTGCGCCATCAGCATGGCCGCGATACAAAATAAAGATAGGAAACGTCTCACAAACACCCCGATGAAACAATATAGGGATTATATAGGGTAAATTTACGGCGGAAAAAGGTTTTTTTGAACTACCCTCCCCTTGAGGGAGGGTCAAAGTTGCGGGAGCAACTTTGGGGTGGGGATGCGGTGATAAATATTATAGATAATCTTAATTTGGGTAGTCTGAAGTCCCCACCCCAAAATTTCTGTCGAAATTTTGCGCCCTCCCTCGTCGTGTCGAAGACGCGCTTCGCGCTTAGGGGGAGGGCAACAAAAAGGGTTTAACTGCTGGTTTTGCGCCACCAACCCCGTTTGGGATTGCTGGGCGATTCGCTGACCACGGCGACATTGTCGTCTGTCCGGGGTTCGGCGCGCTGATCCTCCACTTGCACGGTGACCCGTTCCATCGCTGGTTCCGGATCGCTGTGGCGATGACGAGGTGCTTCGTAATGTTGCGGTGGCGTATCCTCGAAATTCGGACTTTCGTGGCTGGCTTCGGCGGCGGCAATATCGGTGCGTTCGAACGAAGGCGCTTCGTTGCCATAAGACTCGCCATTGCCCTGATGATTCTGTCCGCCATTTTCATCGCGGTTGAATCGGTTGCGGTTGCGATCCCGGTTACGATACCGGTCGCGGCCACGGCCGCCACGGCGGCGGCGTCCGAAACGTTCGTTCCTGTCGCCACGGTCGCCGCGCTCGCCATCTCGGCGATTGCGGTCGCTATGACGGCGGTTTTGGTTTTCATCGCCTTCCGAAGATTCGCTGTCTTCGGCGGTTTCGGTTTCCGAATCTTCTTCCGTTTCCTCGGTTGCTTCTTCTTCCTCGGTGCTGTCTTCGACCGGGGCGGAATCGTGCCGGTGTTCATGCTGGCGGTGCGGACGATGTTCGTTTTCACCTTCGTCGTCACGATCCGCCTTGACGCGGTCGATGCGATAGGCTGGCGCTACCAACGTATCGTCGAACTGCAACAGGATTTTAACGTTATGTTTTTGTTCCAATTCCGTCAACGCGGCGCGTTTGTGATTCAACAAGTATATCGCGGCATGGGTAGCCATGAATACTTTCAATTCACGGCTGCGGCGGCGGGACAAATCGTCTTCGATCGCGCGTAAGATGGAAAGAGCCGATGATTCCACCGAACGAACCACACCCAACCCATTACAAGTGGGACATTTGCTGGAACTTCCTTCCAAAACGCTGGGGCGCAAGCGCTGGCGGGTCAATTCCAGCAATCCAAAGTGCGAGATCCGCCCAATTTGCATCCTGGCGCGATCCTTGCGCACGAATTCCTTGAATTGGCGTTCGACCGATACTTTGTTGCGGTGATTTTCCATGTCGATAAAATCGATCACGATCAATCCCGACAAATCGCGAAGACGCATTTGCCGCGCAATTTCCTCGGCGGCTTCCAAATTGGTGCGAACCGCGGTTTCTTCGATATTGCGTTCGCGTGTGGAACGGCCGGAATTGACGTCCACCGCCACCAATGCTTCGGTTTGATTGATAACGATGTATCCGCCGGACGGCAAATCGACGCGGTTATCATGCACCGAATCGATCTGGCTTTCGACCTGATATTTTTGGAACAGGCTGGCCGATTCGTCTTTAAATTGCTGTACGCGTTTGGCGTGGGATGGCGTTAAAACCTTCATCAGATTTTTGGCGGCCTTATATCCTTCGTCGCCTTCGATATAAATCTGTTCGATATCCTTGCCATATAAATCGCGGATTGCGCGTTTTACCAGATTGCCTTCTTCATAAATCAGCGAAGGGGCGGTCGATTGCAGAGTGGTTTCGCGAATTTCATCCCATAATTTCAACAAATAATCGCAATCGCGCTTAATGTCGGTTTTTGGGCGATCCGCGCCGGCGGTGCGCAGAATCACCGCCATGCCATCCGGCACATTCAGGCTGGTGATCAGGCTTTTCATCCGCTTGCGGTCTTGGTAATTGCTGATTTTGCGCGAAACGCCGCTGCGCGCGGAGTTCGGCATCAATACGCAATACCGGCCGGGAAGGGAGATATAGGACGTCAACGCAGCGCCTTTCATGCCGCGTTCTTCCTTAACGACTTGCACCAATAAAATCTGACGGCGTTTAATCACTTCTTGGATTTTATAGCGGCGGTAGAATTTCATTTTGCGGAATTGCCGCGCTTCCTCGGCCTCATCGCCGCCAACCGTTTCCACTTCCGGCGTGCGTTGATTCGCATCAACGACCGGTTGTTCGGCGGGTGCTGCTTCGACGGCTTCGGAAGCCGTTTCGCCTTCGGCTGGAACGGTTTCGCCAGCATCGCCGATGCTTTCTTCGGCGATTGGCGCTGTTTCTTCGCTGATTGTTTCCTCGGTTGGGGCGGTTTCTATTGAAACGCCTTCTTGCGATGCCGGTTCCGCGTCCGCTTCAGCTTCTTCTTGCGCTTCTTCGTCTTCGCGCAATAAGGCTTCGCGGTCGGCGATTGGAATTTGGTAATAATCCGGGTGAATCTCGGAAAAAGCCAGAAAGCCCTGGCGATTGCCGCCATATTCCACGAAGCAGGCTTGCAACGAAGGTTCCACCCGTGTGACACGGGCGAGATAAATATTACCTTTTAATTGTTTCTTGGTAGCGCTTTCAAAATCAAACGCTTCTAGGCGGTTTCCATCTAAAATCGCGACCCGGGTTTCCTCCGGGTGCGATGCATCGATTAACATTCTTTTTGTCATTGTAAAAATTCTCCGTCATGGCAAGGCCACGCGCCGCGTTGCGGCGGGCACGCCATGGATTCTGGTTTATTGTAATTGGTTGAGGTTGAAAGCCAGCGAAGATCGCAGCAATCGCCATAAAGGCCGGGCTGCGCATACGAAACTGGCTTATAAAATTGTGGAAGTATGGTAAATTCTGACGCATATATTACTTATTATATATAGGTATAGACAGTCCTACACCTCTTAATATCTTACTCCATAATCTACTGGCTGGGTTAAGGAATGATTAACCGGGCCAATTTGGTCGTTATAGCAGGATTTCTTCCATAAAATCCAATGCGATAATTCCGGTGTGCATAGTAGCGGGATACCCGCCGTTTAGCAATCTATATTTTAAAGATATTAAAATCAGGCATTATATAAAAAAAGATCTGTGTATGGCCTTGATAAGTGCCACGATTTCGACATAAAAAGGGGCGATTTTTCGATTATATAGAATCATGATCCGATTTCGCAAACCCGCTTTTCGGCAAGTTATTTTTTTATTGGCGCTTTTGTCGCTGCTGCTTGGTGCCGCATTGGGATCTATTGCTATAGCAGATCCTGAACCAGCGGTTAAAAATCTGGTCGTTAGCGGTGTCCGGTTAGGGCAAAATTCCGGAGTAACCAGATTTGTAATCGATTTAAATCAAGACTCCCCATATCAGATTGTTACTATGGCCAATCCTTACCGGGTAGCGATAACCATGCCATCCTTGCGTTGGCAGATATTGCCCGGGACTGGAACCGCATCGCGCGGGGTGATTCGCAATTTCCGCTACGGCAGTTTTGAAAATGACAGTTTTCGGGTGGTTTTGGATTTACAGGGCCCCGTACAAATACGGCAAGCAGGGGTTTTGCCGCCCATAACGGTGCAGAATAATAAGCTATACCGCCTGATGGTGGATCTGGCGCCGGTCGATGAGCGCGATTTCCGTCCGCAGCAAATTGGCACTTATCAAGTTCCAAAAGCGGTTGCGGCTTCTAAACCGACCCCGGAAATTCCCGCTGCGAAACCCGCGCCTAACTCTAAACCCAAACAATCGGCGCAAATGCATACATTGGTGCTGGATGCCGGGCATGGGGGCGTTGATCCGGGGGCGATTGGTATTAAGAAGACGTATGAAAAGAATATCACCCTGGCGGTTGCCAAGGATTTAAAGAATATTTTAGAAGCAACCGGCCATTACAAGGTAATTCTTACCCGGGATAATGATGAATTCATAAAATTATATGATCGCGTTAAAATTGCCCGCAAGGCAAAAGCGGATTTATTTATATCCCTGCACGCCGATCATCACAGCGATAAAAATGTAAGTGGCGCTTCTGTCTATACCTTGTCTGAAAAAGCATCCGACACGGAATCGGCGCGGCTGGCGGAACAGGAAAACAAGGCTGATATTATCGCCGGCGTTGATTTGAAAGACGAGGATTCGGCGATATCGTCGATCCTGATTAATCTGGCCCAGCAAGAAACCATGAATCATTCGATTTATTTCAGCCGGATGCTGATCGGCGAACTACAAAAAAATGTCGCAATTATCGATTATCCCTTGCGATCGGCGGGATTCGTTGTATTGAAAGCGCCTGATATTCCATCGGTTCTGATTGAAATGGGATTTTTAAGCAACGCCCACGACGAACAATTATTGAAAGATTCGAAATACCGCGCCAAATTGGCGCGCGCGATTGCAGAATCTATCGATAGTTATTTTAACAAAGTGCCGCAAAGCGCGTTGTAACTGGTGTGGGATGAAAAAACTCGGTAAAATTTTGATGACTTTATTATCGCTGGCGTTTTTGGGTGGGCTAGTCGGCGGTTTGTTTCTGTTGTTTGTTTTATATAAATATGGCCAAGGTCTGCCGGATTATTCCTCGTTGGCTAATTACGATCCGCCTGTAGTCAGCCGTTTGTACGCCGGCGATGGCCAGCTGTTGTGCGAATATGCGGCTGAAAAACGCGTATTCGTGCCGGTCGATGAAATCCCGCCTTTGGTGATTAAGGCATTCCTCGCGGCGGAAGATAAAAATTTCTATAACCATCCTGGCGTCGATGTTATGGGCGTTGTCCGGGCGGTGGTGCAGAATGTGTGGAACGCGGCGTCGGATAAACGTCTTGTCGGGGCATCGACGATTACACAGCAAGTTGTCAAAAACTTTTTATTGACCAATGAACTGTCTTATACGCGCAAAATACGCGAAGCGATTTTGGCGTTTCGCATCGAAAAAGCATTTACCAAAGATAAAATCCTGGAACTGTATTTGAACCAGATTTTTCTAGGCAACAATTCTTATGGTGTTGGCGCGGCTTCGATCAGCTATTTCGACAAGCCTCTTAATCAATTGACCATCGAAGAAGCCGCCTATTTAGCCGCGCTGCCAAAAGCGCCAAGCAATTACCAGGCGGAGCGCGATTATGCGCAGGCCAAAGGCCGCCGCGACTGGGTCATCGATAGGATGCAGGAAGAAGGATTTGTTAGCCGCGAAGAAGCGAAAAAAGCGAAAGATGCGGCTTTGCGCACCAAAAAACGCGGCGGGATCGAATCGGTTCGCGCCGATTATTTCTGCGAAGATGTGCGCCGCGATTTGTATGCGCAATATGGCGAAGATGAATTGTATAAAGGCGGACTTGCGATTTTCACAACGCTTGATCCTGAGTTGCAGCGTTACGCCGAAAAAGCGTTCAATGACGGCATCGTCGCATATGATCGTCGTCACGGCTGGCGCGGCAAAATTTTTGGCCGATTGGAAAGTCTGGATAATTGGCAACAAAAATTGGCGCATATGCAAGTGCCGCTTGGCATGAATGATTGGCAATTGGCTGTGGTTACGCAAATCGGCGCCAACGGCATTCGTGTTGGCGCGCGT
>SHNJ01000005.1 GCA_004295055.1 Alphaproteobacteria bacterium
GTAGATGAATTTATACCGCGCATCGCCGATTTGTTGATATATGGAAATGGATTTTTGGGTTCTCTCCAGCAAAGGCTGGTTTGTGAGGGGGTCATCAATTTTGCTTTCACCGGCGGTTTCAGCCGGCAAACTTTTCGAATCGGCTTGATGGGCAGACCGGATATTCAACGCCGACAGCGTTGCGAATACGCCGACAAATCCTATTCCCATCCAGCGCCATGCGGTTACATTCAGTTTTAATTTCATTGGTATATTCCTGTGCCGTGGGCGGTATGGGGTTTTGTTTGCATCTTGTACGTTCCTATGGCTTAATGCCGGCGCGATCCTAACCCCCGGTTATTGCGGATGCAAGACGATATATATATAAAGGATACAATTTTTGCGTTATCCACCCCGCCTGGCCGATCCGGCGTGGCGGTGATTCGCATCTCTGGCCCCGGCGCTTACTTATCTTTGGAACGGGTGGCGCGTAAAATCCCCGCCCCACGCATGGCGAGTTTGGTAGAACTGTACGACCAAGATAGTCATACCGTTATAGATCAAGCACTTGCATTATATTTTCCGGCCCCCAATTCTTTCACCGGCGAAGACGTGGTTGAATTTCATACCCATGGCGGCCGCGCGGTGGTGCATGCTGCTCTGGCCGCCCTTGCCCGCTTGCCGGATTTTCGTCCCGCGACGGCGGGGGAGTTTAGCCGCAGGGCATTCGACAATGATAAATTGGATTTAACCGAAATCGAAGGGTTGGCCGATTTAATCGATGCCGATACCGAAGCGCAGCGGCGACAGGCCTTGCGCCAAATGTCGGGGGCGCTGGGCGATTTATATCGCAATTGGCGCGAGAGGTTGATTTATAACCTTGCCCATCTGGAAGCGTATCTTGATTTTCCAGACGAGGAGATCCCGCCGAATATTTTCACCGAATTGCAGCAAAATGTTTTGCAAGTAAAACAGGAAATGAAAGATCATCTGGAGGACGGATCGCGCGGCGAGCGGTTGCGGGAAGGTATGACCGTTGCCATACTTGGTCCGCCCAATGCAGGTAAATCCAGTCTTTTGAATATGTTAGCAAGGCGCGATGCGGCGATTGTCAGCCATACGGCCGGTACTACCCGCGATACGATCGACGTGCATTTGGATATTCGCGGCTACCCGGTGACATTGGTCGACACCGCCGGCATTCGTGCCACCGATAACGATATTGAACAGGAAGGCATTCGCCGCAGTCTGGCCGCGGCCGAACGTTCCGATTTTAAAATTATTGTTCTGGACGCAGGCGAAGTATTGAAAAATAACGATTCTTTTTTGTCGAGCCTGAATCCGGGCGATCATTATATGGTAATTGTCAATAAAACCGATTTGCTGGAAAGCCCGTTTGATGCAGCGGCGTATCGAAAAATCTATCCCGTTGCTGCGGATATTATCGGCGTTTCGATCAAAGACGGGTATAACCTCGATCCTATATCGGCACTACTGGCCAGGCAGGCGGAACAATATATGGGTCTGGGTGATGCGCCGCAAATTACGCGAATACGCCACAGACAAGCGGTTCAGGATGCTTTGGATGCTGTAACTCGTTTTGTAGTTGCAGATACGCCGGAATTGCAGGCCGAAGATTTGCGCACGGCGACCCATGCGATCGCCCGGATCACCGGCGCGGTGGATGTCGAGGATATTTTGGACATCGTATTCCGCGATTTTTGCATTGGAAAGTAACCGGCAAAATAAGGCGGTTGATCCTGTTTATCTTCTGAAACCTTGATGAGGGGGTAAACGTTCAGCGCCATGGACCGCTCGAACCCATCTTAATTATTGAAATTCAAGCATATTTACTGTTTGCAAAAAGAATATAATTGGCCTATTTTGTAGCCACTAGAAATATATAAGTAAAACAAGGGTACTATGGATCAGAGTTTGCAGTTTAAATATCGAAATGGCTCTAAGGAAGAGAGCTCCAGAATAATAGCTATTTTTAAAACTACCGGCGGCGGGACCATCGCGCATCTTGCCATTCGTGTGATTACCATAGATGGTAAAAAAAATCGAGTGGTTCAAGAATTTGTAATTGATACAGTTTTAGATTCTCAGTTTCATATGATTTTGCAAGGATTGACCACAGATCAAGCCGATGCGCTGGATGAAAATTTATTGCGCGCTGATCCTTCTGCGAATATTGGCCGCAAAGTTATGCCCAAATTGGTAGGGGGAACAGTTGAAAGAAAACGCACTATAGAAATTGGTGGGCTGGCTTTTGGCGTTGTTTTTAACGCATTGGCATCCGCAGTTCCGTCATTAGCGCCGTTAGTCGCGGACATTGCCAAGATAAAGAATCCTATTTGGCGCGAGGCGCATGAGCAAAGCAATCCATTTTTTGGCAGCGCCGCCCATCGGGCGCAAGAGGTTGGCGGCAAAGCAGGTACCGCGTTTGAATGCGAAAAACTTACGCTTTGGATTGCAAATGAAGGCACCAACCCAGAATTTGGTATTTGGTTTAAAGACGGTAAAGATACGCGCCCCAATAGGCAAACCGCGCATCAAAAGGCATTAGGCTTTGCTCGTGATTTTCCGGCCAATCAGGGTGGCGGGACAATGTATGTCGGACCAAATGGTACAATCTTCACACATTTTTCTCCGTCTTTAAGACATCCGGGCGCGCTACAAGGTCAAACTTATTTAGAGCTTGTTATTGGAGAATTGTACAAACATGAGCTTTTATCGGCGGAAGAAGCTGAAAGATTAGCATCGCATCAATCGATTATGGGTCAAAGAGGCAGACGGATTGACATGAGTAATTTTGTGGGACTGATGCAGGCAAATAGATTGCGCGCTTCGCTATAAGAAATTCGCAATATGGCAGAAGCGCAAAAAACAACCCGTCCTTATTTAAGCTGGGAATTTATTCGATCCCTGGCGACGGAATTGGAATGGGATGATTTTGATATATCTATTCTCTATCAAATGCTCCGCACCTTGTCTTACAACAAGGCAACAGCCGCATTGAAGTCTGCCAGCACTACCGTTACAAGCCGTGCCCATGTAATTGGCGCGCAATTGGGATTTAATCCCAGTTTAAACGGCGAAACTAGAAAACGTCAATTTGGACAAGCTTTGCAAGAACGATATCGCCAAGGATATACGGTGCCATGGACTTTTGATGCAGAAACATTTGCCCCAATTGTTCATGCGATAGGACTAACCCCATTTCAATGCCGCATTTTATGGATACTATGTCATTCGGGAGCATCGTCCTATCCTGCAATCGCAAAACATCTGGATGTAAGCAGTAAAACGCTAACCAATAATCTTTATCCGCTGCTTTTAACATTGGGCTTACCGCCCATGTCACGCGAAGACCCATCTACTATTGGAGAATTGCAAGCCACTGTTCGCGCCAGACTTGTAGAATTAAGCGAGGATTACAGCGCCGGAAAAAATATTAGGCCAGAACCCAAAATGCCGAGAGAGGCAAGCAAGATTTGGGAAGAGCTTGCCGCGCCTTTTGCAGATGCGGTAATGGCTTTAGGCCGCTCTCATCATATCGACGAGGCCACGATTAAGGCTTGGTTCGCTTGGATCAATGGCGTTAGCGTCAATCATTTTATAAGTTTATGGCCTGATCGGGATATTGCCCTAATTAATTCTGAATTTTCTAGAGCAGGGAAAAAATTATGTCCAGAAACGGCTGGGGCTCAGGGTAAAACTTTAAATATTTTCCGGACACGCATTCAAAGAGATTTGGATAACGGATATTTTGATCCCGCGGTTAATTCTTACGCTGTATTATTTTTTGCTCGCCTTGGACTGAAATGGCAAGATTTGCAAATATGTTGGAAAACCTGGAATGGAAAGACCGCGGCGGAAATTACGGAAGAAACAGGGATTAGCATTTATAGAGTTAGAGATGTTAAAATTAATATTGCCAAGAAAATGGAAGTTGCTGGAGTTAAAAATTTGAATCTGGCAGCAGTTCGGCACAAGGTTGCCGCCGGTTATGTGGAATGGAGGCAAAGTGGGGATGTGGTTGGCATTGTTGAATATACTTTGGCATTGGCCCAATTGCATGATTGTACATCTGGCGGTATCGCGGCGCTGGCGTTAGCGCGTCCGGATTTGGCACCATCTGGTTCTAGTTTGCGGGGTTTGTCTGAGCCAGCAATGCGCTTTTGCGCTCGGGTATTGCCTCAATATCCAATCGAAGATTTACTGGCATTAAATGAATTAAAAAGAGGAACTAAGGCGTTGGAATTGTATCAGTATATTGTGAGACAATATGAACAGTTTGATCCAAGACAGCGCAGTTTAAATAGTTTCGCACGCAATCTGTCAATCGATTCTGCTCGGGCAACGGCAAATATATCAGCGCCAGTCAGGAAACATCCTGGGAATACTGTTTCTAAAATTAAACAACGCCAATAATTATTTTAAATCGCGCGCCGTGATACCTGGGCAATAGAAATTTATTCTGTTCTTCCAGAGACGCGGATTCTCGCGGTGGCGGCAGCGCGCTGGGCGGAAACTTGTCGATCCGCTTCGCGGCGCACGGCTTGAAATTCCGATTTTCTCTGTGTCGATAGTCCGATACCGGCAGGCATTGGGGTGACTTTGGGCGGAGGATTTAAAGGCCCTCTTCTCCAGGGGTGATTTTTACTTGGGATATTTGCCATGAATCATTCCTATCATTATTTCA
Organism: Alphaproteobacteria bacterium; assembly: GCA_004295055.1. Classification (NCBI taxonomy): domain Bacteria; kingdom Pseudomonadati; phylum Pseudomonadota; class Alphaproteobacteria; species Alphaproteobacteria bacterium. The sequence goes on from SHNJ01000005.1 coordinate 4,688, forward strand.
GAATTAAACACAAGCGCGTTGTTTGCTGGCGTTTAACACTTTACGCCTTTTATCAGCTTTTTTAGTTCGGCAATCTGATCCGGCGTCAGTCTGGCGGATGGCGGGGTACAGTTTCCGCTGTTTTTTGGTTTAGGCGCCGCGGCTGCTGCCGGCGTTCTGGGTTCTGTTCTGTGCCGGCTTTGTTTTGGCGTGGTCCCTTGCGCCGCCTTTGCCGATATCACTTTGTGCAGTTCTCGACCGGGCGGGATTTTATTAGCCGCCGCCAGAAAAATCTGCCCGTAACCGGGATTGGTTTTCAAACATTCCGTCAGCATCGCATCGATGGCGTCAACCGCGCGCCCTTCTTGCGGCGATCCCGCAGGCACCAAAAGGGCAATATGCCACAATTTTATCAATGTCGGCGCCTGGTTATGGTCCGTTCCGTTGCATTCATAAAAATCGATCATCGGATCGGCCAGATCGGGGTAATGTTGAATCCAACCGCCAATACAAGAAAATGCTTCTTCGACCAATAAAGGGGCGGTATCGCGCATGCGGCCCATGGGGGATTCGGTTTGTTTTACAAGACAGTCATAAGCGCGTTTCAAAATTTCTCCGTCATTCGGATTAAAACGCATTATATGCATCAATGGATTCACCGCGCTTTGGGGATCTTGCCGGCCATGAATATCGCATTGTTCGATTAAAAGTTTGCAAATGGTTTTTTCAAGGCCGCTCATGGGCGGAATTGGATTATTAAGCAGTGGGCTGATTTCTCCGCGCTGTACGCTGCATTCTATCGCGGCAAAATCCAAATATTGGATCGCAGCCAACCGGTCGCGCTCCGCCCATAATGCGATCAAGTCTTCGATGGACTTACATCCGGCGCGATAGGGGGTGGAATCCGGCGCTTGTTTTTGCGCGGCGATGCGCAATTGTTCCAGAATTTTGCCGCGCGCATGATTGTCGCCGCTCAGAAAAATTTCTTCCGGCGATCCGGCCGGGCCATTTTGGTTGGCGGCGCCGACTTGTTCCGCTAAAATGTCATTTGTCGCTAAACTTGTTGTCGTCATTACGCTCTCTCCTGCGGGATTTTTTATTTTTGTGTTGGGTAAATCGGGAATCCGCCAGCCGCTTCCCAATAATTTCACACCCTTGTATTTATTAGGATATTTCTATCATAAAGATATGAAATATCCAACAGAGACAATATGTAATATTATTATGAAAATAAGTATATATAATATAATTATATTATAAATTGTTCCACGTGGAACAATTTGGAATAATATTGCTATTATTATAAATCAATAGCTTAAACATAAATTTGGAAAAACTATTGACTTTAAAATTGCTCTAACTATAAGAAATATCATGCAAAATTCTGGATATCCCCAAAAATTCGATGTGATCGTCGTGGGCGGCGGTCATGCTGGCGCTGAGGCTGCAACTGCTTCGGCGCGTTTAGGGGCAAAGACCGCATTGGTTACCCATAAAATTGAAACTTTGGGGGAAATGTCCTGCAATCCGGCTTTTGGTGGATTGGGCAAGGGGCATTTGGTTCGCGAAATCGATGCGCTGGATGGCGTGATGGGATTGTGCGCGGATGCTGCTGGAATTCAGTTTCGGATGCTGAACAAATCCAAAGGTCCTGCGGTTTGGGGTCCGCGCGCGCAGGCCGACCGCAAACTTTATCGTCAGGCGATGCAGAACATTTTACTGAATTATCCAAACCTGGCCGTTATTCCGGCACAAGTCGAAGATATTATTTTGGATTCTAGCGGTAGAATTGCTGGCATTGAAATTGATTCTGGCGCAGTGCTTTCTTGTGGCGCTTTGGTTATTACGACCGGTACATTTTTACGCGGCTTGATTCATCAGGGCGAAAATAAAACTCCGGCCGGCCGGGTCGGCGAAAAACCCGCGGTTAGATTGGGCGAAACCTTGCAAAGGCTTGGTTTTATGATGGGGCGCCTGAAAACTGGGACACCCGCGCGGTTGGATGCAAAATCAATCGACTGGTCGGTAACCGAGCAGCAGCCTGGCGATAATCCGCCAACGCCATTTTCATTTTTAAATACTGAAATCACCACGCCGCAAATTCCTTGCCACATCACCCATACCACGGCTGAAACACATCAAGTGATTCGCGATAATTTGCATCGCTCGCCGATGTATTCAGGACAGATTGAATCGACCGGTCCCCGTTACTGTCCGTCGATTGAAGATAAAATTGTTCGCTTTGCCGATAAATCGCATCATCAGATTTTTCTGGAACCGGAAGGGTTGGATGACGATACGATTTATCCGAATGGCATTTCAACTTCGCTGCCGGTTGATGTACAGGATAAATTTTTATGTAGTATCAATGGTTTAAAAGATGTTGTGGTCAAGCGTTATGGTTATGCGATCGAATATGATTATGTCGATCCACGTGAATTATATCCAACTCTGCAGACCAAAAAAATACCAGGACTATTTCTAGCTGGCCAAATCAACGGTACCACCGGTTATGAAGAAGCAGGGGCGCAAGGGATTTTGGCTGGTCTGAATGCGGCGCTGTTAGCAGCAGGCTCAGAAGAATTTATTCTATCTCGTACAGGATCTTATATCGGCGTGATGATCGATGATTTAACCACGCGCGGCGTGACCGAACCGTACCGCATGTTTACCAGCCGGGCGGAGTATCGCCTGTCTTTGCGGGCGGATAATGCCGATCAAAGACTGACGCCGTTGGGTATTAAAATCGGCTGTGTAAGCAGTATTCGTTCCGATATTTTTGATAATAAAATCAATGATTTAAACAATTCAAAAGCCCGGATGCAAAATCTGCAAATTACGCCTAATCAACTGGAATCTTTTGGGGTGCAGATCAATCGTGACGGAATCCGCCGCAGCGCTTTTGATTTACTGCGATATAAAGAAATTGGCTTCGAAAAACTGCAAGAAATTTGGCCTGAATTAGCGCAAATTGTTCCGGCAATTCGAGAACAAATCTCCATCGAAGCTTTGTACAGCGGTTACATTGATCGGCAGGAGGCGGATATTCGGTCGACGCAACGCGACGAGAATTTAAAACTGCCAGTGGACATGGATTATGCCGCAGTAGGTGGATTATCGGCAGAATTAATTGCTAAACTTTCCAAGGCACGGCCAGTTAATATCGCCGCCGCCAGCAAAATATCTGGCATCACACCGGCATCGATTGTCAATTTGCTACGTTATGTTAAGAAACAGCAACGCCGAAAACCCAAAGTCGAAAATGAAGCCGCGTAAATTTAAAATAGAGACTAATTTTGGAAAATAATATTCCAGAAAAAATATTAGATAAGATAACAAAAATTCAAATTGTTCCACGTGGAACAATTTGTAATTTTATTACATATTATGAATTACTCAAAAAATGGAATCCGAAAATAAATCTTGTGGCTAAGTCAACGTTAGATGATTTCTGGAACCGCCATTTGCTTGATTCGTTGCAGCTGTGCAAGTATGTTGAGAATGCATCCGACAAAATACTCATAGACCTAGGTTCGGGGGCAGGGTTTCCAGGTATGGTTTTGGCAATGATGGGATTTCTGGAAGTGCATTTGATTGAATCCGATCAGCGGAAATGCGCATTTTTAAATGAAGTTGTCCGCGAAACGAAAACCAAGGCGGAAGTTCATAGTCAGCGCATAGAAAATAATTTATCTAAAGGAAATATTGTAACCGCAAGAGCTCTTTCTCCTTTAAATGAATTATTGGCAATGAGCGAAGACAAATTACTGCCTGGCGGCGAATGTTTATTTTTAAAAGGCGAACAGTGGCAACAGGAAATAGAACAGGCAAAAAAAGATTTTTCATTTGATTGCACCGCGCATGAATCGGTCACCGACAAAAATTCACGCGTTTTGCAAATTAAAAATATAAAAAAAGTATAACTATGACCCAAACCACCAAAACCATTTTACTTTCCATCCTGTGCAGCGTTGCCGTGACATTATTGTTGGCGCAGTGGCTAGGATGGGGTGGCGCGGCGCGAAATCCGGTGGCGTCGGAAAAAACAAATTCGGTTGTAGCGGAATCAAGCTCGCTAATCGGCGGCGTAACGGGATTGGAGCGCGTACAGCAAACCAAAACTTTACGTTGCGGCTATATCGTTTTGCCGCCAGAGTTCAATAAAGACCCCAACACCGGGAAATTCGCCGGATTTTCTTATGACGCCACCGAAGAGGCTGCGCGCCGCTTGGGGTGGAAAGTCGATTGGAAAGAAGAAGTCAATTTTGCCACGATGAGCGAAGGGTTCAAAACAAACCGTTATGATGCATTGTGCTTTTCGTTGTACCGGTATTCGCCGATGGCGGCCATTTTCGATTATAGCATTCCGTTGTTTTATACCGGCACTTATATATATGCGCGCGCAAACGATTCAAGATTCGATAATAATATCGCCGCGATTAACAATGAAAATATAACCATCGCTACGATTGATGGCGAAATGAGCCAATTCATTGCTCGTGATGATTTTTCAAAAGCCAAAGTTTATTCTATGCCGCAAGGCACGGATTTGACCCAAATGATGTTGGCGGTAGAAACTGGCAAGGCGGATATCACGTTTAACAATACCGCCGCAGCCCAGCCTTATATACTGGCCAATCCCGGAAAAATTCATAATGTCGCGCCAAATTCGCCGATCCGCCTATTTTCACACGGCTTCGCATTCAAGAAGGGCGATGCGGCGCTGGTTTCGACGATGAATACCGTTTTCGAAGAAATGATCAATGACGGCACGATTGATAAAATTCTGACGGCGCACGAAAAAATCCCAGGAACATTCTTGCGTCCTGCGAAACCATACCAAGCTTCAAAAATGCAAAATAACTAACGGAGAGCAGACATGCCAAAATCGAAATTCAGCTTTTATGCGCAGGTATTTTTAATCGCCTTGATTGTAACGATCGCGGCGTATTTCTTGTTTCATAAATTAAACGGTATGCAAGGCATGGCCAGCGCGCCGGGCATGAATGCACAAAATTACGCGATGCAAAATAGCGGCACCGCCATTCCCGGCACCGCGCAAAATGTTGCCTTTGACCGCGTGATGCAAACCCGCGTTTTGCGTTGCGCCTATACAAACTGGGCGCCAATGTTGTCCCGCGATCCAAATACCGGCGCGATGTCCGGTATTTGGTACGATTATATGAATGAATTGGCCCGTTCGCTGGATATGCGGGTGGAATGGACACAGGAATTGAACAATGCTTCTTATCCAGGCGATATGAATTCGGGCCAATATGACGCGGAATGCACTGGCGGCTGGCAAACCGCGCAGGCCGGCAAATCGGTCGAATATACCGTACCGATGTTTTATTTCCCGGTAGTCGCGGTGGTACGCGAAGGCGATTGCCGTTTCGATCAATCGCTGACTTATATAAATGATCCCATGGTGCGTGTGGTTGCGGTCGATGGTGGATTGTCGCAAAATATTTTGCGCCGTAATTATGCCAATGCTTACATGGTGAATTTGCCGCCATCCGCCGATGAAACCGGCCAGCAATTATCGGCGGTTGAATCTGGCCAAGCCGATGTGGCATTTTTAAATTTATCGGTGGCGCATGAGTATATGTCGAAAAACCCCGGTAAATTCAAAGTCATTTCCCACACGCCGGCACAGGTAATTCCAGCCAATATCAGCGTTGCCGGCGGCGAATTCCGTTTGACAAATATGCTAAACACGGCCAGCCAAAACCTGGCCAACAGCGGATATATGACGGCGCTGCTGGATAAATACGATCCAAACAGTCAGGCTTTTTATCGCGTGACGCGTCCTTATCAAACACCGGATACAACCAAAAAACCGTTGACCAATTAACACTAAGTACCCTCCCCTTGAGGGAGGGTCAAAATCGCGTTGCGATTTTGGGGTGGGGTAAATGATAAAATTATCTGGGAAAAAAGTCAGCGAATGGATGAGGGAGCGCGGAAGAAGTTTAAGAAATGATATGACGCCTGCAGAAGTAATTTTATGAGAAGAATTGAAAGGGAAGAAATTAGAGGGATTAAAGTTTCGTAGGCAACAACCAATTCATAAATATGTGGCCGATTTTTATTGTGCGGATAGAAAATTGGTTGTTGAATTGGATGGGGTTTCTCATAATTTCTTAAGCATTTATGAGAATGATGTTAAGAAAGAAAAAGCACTGTTTGACCTTGGATTTACGGTAGTTCGCTTTGCTGATGAGGATGTGAAGAATAATATAGAAGGTGTGTTAACAGATATTAAAAAAGCGGCGGGGATATTATAAACCCCACCCCAAAGTTGCTAACGCAACTTTGACCCTCCCTCAAGGGGAGGGTAGAAGGAGAGAAAAATGACTCGTATAATATGCATAGCAAATCAAAAAGGCGGCGTGGGTAAAACCACCACCGCCATCAATTTGGCGACTTGCATGGCGGCGGTGGGGCGGCGCGTATTGGTGATCGATTTGGATCCCCAAGGTAACGCGTCGACCGGTCTTGGCCTGAATAAAAATCAACGCGCGGTCGGATCATACGAAGTTTTGCTGGGCCGCGCCGATTTGGCCGGCGCGATTCAGGAAACCAAAATCAAAAATCTGTGCGTGGTGCCGGCAACGCCGGATTTGGCTGGTGCCGAAATTGAATTGGTCGATATTCCAGGCCGCGAATTCAAATTGCGCGACGCCTTGCAAAAAGCGCGCGGCCTTTCCTGGCGCAGCAGTGAAATCAACGCGGCGAACGATGATGCATCGGCATCTTCCTTATCCACGTTTGATTTTATCATTATCGATTGTCCGCCATCGCTGGGCTTGATTACTTTAAACGCTTTGGTGGCGGCGAATGCATTGCTGGTGCCATTGCAATGCGAATTTTTCGCGCTGGAAGGCCTATCGCAATTGATCCGCACCGTGGAACGCATTACCGCGAAATTAAACCCGAGCCTGGAAATTCAAGGCGTGGTTTTAACCATGTATGATAAACGCAATAACCTATCCGCCAATGTCGAGGCCGATGTGCGCACTTTCTTTGGCGAAAAAGTCTATCAAACCATTATCCCGCGCAATGTTCGCGTATCCGAGGCGCCAAGTCATGGCAAACCGGTATTGTTATACGATCATAAATGCCCGGGGTCTGTGGCGTATATGCATTTGGCCAGCGAAGTTTTAAAACGCGAGGCAATGTTGGCGCAACGTATTGGAATTAATAAAGCAGCTTAATAATAGGTGTCAGGTTCCAGGTGTCGGGTGTCAGGTTTTATTGCCGGACCTGATACCTGGAACCCGATACCTGAAACCTGGAATGGAGTTAGAAATGATTGCAGAAAAAAAAGGATTAGGACGGGGCTTGGCATCGTTATTGGGCGATGAAACCAACGATTACGCGCAATTGGATAAATTGCGCAGCGGCGTGAAAAACATACCGATCGGGCAAATTCACCCGGGCAAATATCAACCGCGCCGCGATTTTGACGCCGACGCGCTGCAACAATTGGCCGATTCGATTAAATCCAAAGGCATTTTGCAACCAATCGTGGTGCGCCGCGATCCGAACGATTCCAATTCTTACGAATTGATCGCGGGCGAACGCCGTTGGCGCGCCGCGCAAAAAGCGCAATTGCATGAAATTCCGGTATTGATCAAAGATTTAAGTGATCGCGACGCGATGCAAATCGCCTTGATTGAAAATTTGCAACGCCAGGATTTGAATCCGATCGAAGAAGCCGAGGCGTTTCATCGTCTGACCGAAGAATTCGATCAAACCCAGGAAGATATTGCCAAAGGCCTTGGTAAATCGCGCAGTTATGTGGCGAATATCATTCGTTTGTTGGATTTGCCAAAAGTCGTGCGCGAATATTTGCGCGCCGGATCAATCACTGTTGGCCATGCTAAATTATTGGTTGGCCGGGCGGATGCTGAAACATTGACTAAACAGATTATCGACAATGGTTGGAACGTGCGTCAATTAGAAGCATCCATGGGCAAAGGCAAAATTCCAACCGCCGGCAGTGTTATTGGCATTGAAAACCGCGCCGGATTCACACCAGCCAATGATGTGGTCAAGGCATCAGCGCGCGATATCAACCGCGACGGGCCGGATGCCAATACCAGGGATTTGGAAAAACAATTATCGCAATTGCTGGGTATGCGGGTTGAAATCCGTTTTGCCGGCAAGGCCGGCCAGTTGACGATTCATTATCAGGATCTCGATCAATTGGATGATGTGATTACGCGGCTTGGGAAGAAGTAATTATCGTTTGCTAGTTCTAGCGCGTTGTTGGTGGCAAGCATGAAGAAATGCACTATTGGTCATATGTCCATGTCCAGGAATTTTTAAAGTATCGCCTAATTCGGTTCTGGCATCTTTTATCATTGCTGCCAATTCCATCGATTCGCCCACTGTGAATTCAGGGACCCCATAACCATGGGCGTGTAGCAATACCCGCACGCCACGTGCACGCATTAATAATTCCAGATCGCATAATTGCAGGGCGATTGATTTCGACATAACGAATCCTAGGCGTGCAATCTTTGCAATCCAGCCGCAATTCCCAAGCTTTGTTGGGTTCGGCCGGTTTTGTATTTGCGCACTTCATTTTGGGCAAATGCCAAATCAGTCTGGGACAGCATCCCTGCTTCAAAAGCCATGTTAACGGCCTCTTCCATTCCTGCCCTGACGCGGACGGTGGTAATGCCAGGCACGCCGTTGAATAAACTTTTATCCCGTCCCATGCGGTTGGATGGGTCAAGATCGCGGCTGACACAAAATTCCGCCGCTATTTCCTCGGGTGGAATGTGCGGTTTAGAAATTGTATCGCCGCAAAATGCGATAGCGGTTATTACTTGTCCAGATTCGGAAAAACTGCAAAATTGCCGCGCGAAAGATGACGTGCTAATTCGTAAATTGGCGGGGCGAAAATCTGTTTTGGCTTCTTCCGTGCCGGTGTTGCGCTGATTGCTGGCGCCAATATGGTTGGCGCGCGGCTGGGATTCTTTTAACATTCTTGCGCCGTACTCTCTCAATGCGTGGGCTATGAAAGATACAGAGCTTCCGAATATACTTGCCGGTGAAAAATCACTGGCATTAGATCGTGGCGTGGTGGCGCCGATAACGCCGGCTAATCGCGTTGCGCCAAAAGTTTGGCGCTGACCCTGATGGATCGATACTCGCTCTTGAATATTTTCCAATGATATGCCACGCGGCCATGGATTATGGCTTTGGGTGGGGACAGCGAAAGATTCTGGTTGTCCGCCCAATCGATAAGCCTGTTCCAAATAATGCTCGTACACGGTATTTACCCAACCAGCCATACCATGCGGATGGGGCCGCAAGACTTCTTGCGGTACCAGTAATTTGGTGGAAACCACAACCGTTTTGTAAGATGGGTGGTTGCCTGGCGATCGAATTTCCTGCTCGACCTCCTGCAGGATTTCAATCGCGCCATTTTCAAAAAATAAAACTTTTTTTATGCCGTCGATCGGTTTCGATCCCACATGCTGTGCGGCGTAGACAATTTTCGGTGAATGCGCGACATCGCCGCGTTTGCCGACCGTTAAGTCTGGGGTAAAAATCATGCCCTTAATCCTGTAAATAATTGTTATATTTGATAAATAAAATATCCTTAAAGACGATAAAAGTCAAAGGATTTAAATAGGGCTAAGCCGTTCTTTTTCCAAGATTTTGTGCTTGCTGGCAGATGGCCAGCAGCAATTGGCCGGTGATTTCATCGACTGGAAAACCGGTGGATTTACACTGTACCTCAGCTTCGGACAGGCGCGCCAATAATTTTAATAACGTCGCTGCATTCCACAGCCGCAATTGCGCTTCGAATGATTTTAGTTTTTTGAAAAATATAGGTGGGCGAAGCATTTTGACGGTTTCTTCCATTTGCGCGCCGCCATTGATCATCGATTTGGCCCAATGCAATCGCAACGCGTGGCGCGCTGTGGCGCGTAAAATCGGAATGCCGAATAAACCTTCGGATTTCAATTTATGAATGCCATCGTCCAATTGTCTTCCCAATCCGGAAAAAGCGGCATAGACCACATCGTCCAATTCCATTTGCGATTGGTTGACCAGGCAATTTTCAATATCGTCATTGGTAATGGCGGCGTTGGGATGAATGTATAACAATAATTTTTCCAGTTCCTGTTTATTCACCATGCGATTGGCGGACATCAGCGACGTTAAATTCGGCAAGGCACCGGATTCCAGTTTAACCCCGGCCTGGGTTAGAAAACCTTGGATATATTGGGTCAATCCACGCCCTTCGTCATCATAGGCCGGTACGGCGGCGGCGCGTTCATCCGCGCCTTCGCACAAATTGCGCAAGGTGGATTTTGGATTCAGCTCCCCCGCTTCGATCAATAACGTTGAAAATGACGGGCAGGATTCGATCGCCTGCCCAACGGTGGCCGCCAATGTGTCGGTGGCTTGGCGGATATATATGATTTTGGTATCGCCGCCGAATGGCATGGTTTGAATTTCATCCAGCAATCGGGTTGGATCATCGGACAATTCCCCCGCCTGCATTTCAATCAACGCAAACGGATCCGGCTTTGCGCCCAGTTTTTGCTTGATAATATTTTGCGCGCGCATGCGGTTCATGCCTTCGTCCGGTCCATAAAACAATACCACGCGGCAACTGCGAGGCAATTGCGCGATGAATGGATCGATTTGGGCAAAGGCCAGTTTCATTAATTCGTTTTTGCTTTAAAGTAAGCGCCAAGGCGCAATTTCAAATCTTGCGCCAATTGCCGGGACGCGCGCGACCGCGCATCTTCTTCGGCCGACAAAGTCGCAAAGGTCGATGCCAGGATATTGTAACTGTTAACCGCGCGCAATGTTCCATTCAGTAATGGCGGCGCGCCTTCCGGCAATTTCAAATCCTGCAATTGATAATCGGCGGTTACGGTCAGCCGGGCGAATGTCGCGGTTGTATCGCGGCGGATGCCGAAATCGTCGATATACTCCGTCAATTTCACGGATAATCGATAACGCGGCGCCCCATCGGTTTCGGGTAAGATCGAAAGCAGGGCGTTGCGCAGTTCCTGTCCCGCGCGATTTTCTATCGGCAGGATTTCCAGTTGGCGCAATTCGGCGGTATCGCCTACCTCGCCCCGTCCTGGCGTGGCGTATAGCGGCGAAAATCCGCACGATGCCAGCGCCAGCAGAAAAATAATCGCAAGCGGCCTAAGATACCAAGACATTCACAATCCTGTTCGGGACAACGATCACTTTGTTCGCGGTTTTTCCGTCCAATGCCTTCGTCACGAACGATTCCGCCAAAACGGTGCTGCGTACCGCATCTTCTGCGGCATCGCGAGGCATTTGAATGGTGCCGCGCATTTTTCCATTGATTTGCACCGCGATGGTTACGTTTTCATCGACAGTCAATTTCGCATCCGCCTTTGGCCAAGGATGCTGGAACAGCAATTGTTCGTGGCCCAGGCTGCGCCATAATTCCTCGGTAATATGTGGAATCATCGGGTTGAACATCTGCACCAGGGATTCAATCGCTTCGCGCTTGGCCCATCCATCGCCCTCGCCGCTAATTTTAAAATCCTCAATCGCATTTGACAATTCGCGCAATCTGGCAACCGCCTTGTTGAAATGGAATTGATTCAGATCGCCCGAAACGCCCTTAATCGTTTTATGCGTTTTTGCGCGCAATTCCGCCGCATGATCGGCAAATTTTGCCGGCGCTTTTGTTCCCATCGCGGGCAAATCGGCGCGGCCTTCGCAAACCAAACGCCACAGGCGGTTGATGTACCGCCACGCGCCTTCGATGCCGGTATCGGTCCAATCCAAATCGCGTTCCGGCGGCGAATCCGATAACATAAACAACCGCGCGCAATCCGCGCCGAACGCGCCGATAATATTTTCGGGATCGACGACGTTGCGTTTCGATTTACTCATTTTCTCGGACCGGCCGACAGTGACCTTGCCGCCATCCTTGGCATTGACGATGCCCGTCCCTTCGCGCCGCGTTTCTTCGGGATAAAGCCATTTGCCATCCGCGCCTTTATAAGTTTCATGGCAAATCATGCCCTGGGTTAAAAGCGCCGCGAATGGTTCGTCGATGGTCAAATAACCGCAATCGCGCATCGCGCGGGTAAAAAACCGCGCATATAACAAGTGCAATACGGCATGCTCGACGCCGCCAATATATTGATCGACGGGAAGCCAATACTTGCCGGCATTGAAATCCACGCCTTTTGGCGACGCTGGCGAGCAATATCTTGCAAAATACCAGGAGCTTTCAAAAAACGTATCGAATGTATCGGTATCGCGCCGCGCCTTCGCGCCGCAGGAAGGGCAATCGACATTTTTCCATGTCGGATGACGATCCAGCGGATTGCCTGGAATATCGAACGTAACGTCTTCGGGCAATTTTACCGGCAAATCCTTGTCCGGCACTGGAACCACGCCGCATTTATCGCAATGAATCATCGGAATCGGGCAACCCCAATACCGTTGCCGCGAAATTCCCCAGTCGCGCAAGCGCCAGGTTATTTCGGCACGGCCGGTTTTGGTTTTTTCCAGTTCCTCGCAAATGCGTTTTTTGGCCGATTCGACATCCAGCCTGTTTAAAAATTCGGAATTGACGATCACGCCATCTTCCGCATATGGCAAATCGACCCTTGATCCATCGGCTGGTTGGACGACTTGTAAAATCGGCAATTTATATTTTGTGGCGAATTCAAAATCGCGCGCATCATGGCCGGGGCATCCGAAAATCGCGCCGGTGCCGTAATCCATCACCACGAAGTTCGCCGCATAAACCGGGAATTTTTTACCCTTCAAAATCGGATGGGTAACGAATAATCCTGTATCGAATCCGCGTTTCTCCGCCTGTTCCAAAGCGACTTCCGACGTGCCGATTTTTCCGCAATCCTTGATAAATTCGGCCAATTGCGGATTGGATTTCGCCAAATTTTCGGCGATCGGATGATTCGGCG
>SHNJ01000006.1 GCA_004295055.1 Alphaproteobacteria bacterium
TTTTTATTTTTTTTAATCGCTTCCCAAATAGGTTTCTTACAAGAGCCACAATAGAAAAGTTGAATAGTGGTTTCACACGAAAGAATAAATTCTTCGGCTTCCTCTTTAGTAACTGGCTTGCCATGACTTCCTCTATTTGCCCAAGCCACTAAGAGATTTCTTGTATCCTCCCACTCAGGCTTAACAGCTCCAAGAGGCTCGTATTTATCGCCTTGCCTTATTTGATAAGATGTAGATTTACTTATTATTTTATCTAAAAAAGGAGAGGCGGTTCTCATGTCATTTTTTTCCCCTTTTAAAAAAGGCATTTCTAGATATATTTTCTCAGCCACAATTGGCATAAAAATATCCATATGCGATCGTGCGCGATTGATAGCAATTTCGGGATTTGTATTTAAGTATTCTTTTGCTTCCGCTATTAAACTTCCGGTCTGTGACCATGTAATTCCTTGTTCTGGCGATTGCCAAGGCATTAAATATTTAAATTCCCAATTTCCGCCCTGTAACAAAGTTCTTAACTCCGTATACCATTCTCTGTCATGAGTAAAAATTAAGACTTGTCTATCGCTAAATTCTTCTTGTAGAAGCTTATGTATTTGACTTCTGTGATCACGGTCAAAGCTTATAACAACATCGTCAAGTACGATAGGCTTGTCGGCTTCTTTCCCTTGGTTAGCCAAAGCCAGAAAAATACAGAGTGCTAAACTATTTCTATGGCCCTCGGAGAGCGTCAGTCTGGGCGAATCCTGTTTTTTGCCATAGAATTCTAGAGCTATATCTATACCCTTTATATTTTCTGGCGGGATATATAATTTGATTTCTTTAATGGGTTTGTTGGGATGTAATAGTTCCCAATATTTCTGAATATCCGAGCTAATAGCGCTAATTCGGTCGTTAGTTAGATTTTTTATATGATTTCTTATTTCCTGTTCAACAGCGATTAGGAAATTATGTGTATCAACGTAGTTATTTTTTATTGCAACTAGTTTATTCAGTTCAATTCTAGATAGAGCTATTTTAGCAATATGTATGTCAGCAGAAAGTTTGGCTGCTTGAGGCGGCGCATCCTCGGCTTTCTTTTTGAGGACGTTATATACGATTTTAAGATTGTTCTCTAAATACGCTAACTGCTCTTCTGTTATTTCTTTTTGCAATTCTTCTAGATTGTAATTCTTGATAGTAGCAATAATCGCTTTAATATTTTCTTGAGAGGGGGCATTTAACCAATCTGATAAAATCGGCGCTGAAATTTCTTTTATTAAATTTTCCAGATTTTTGGCGAGCGTGGACAATATTTTACGTTTCTGATTTAAGATAGAAAGAGCCAGCTCTAATCTCTTAATTTCTTTCCCAACTTGGTTTTTATATTCTTCGGTTGGTATTTCTTTGCCACAAGATGGGCATTCAATTTGCTCTAGACCACTAATCTTTTGAGCATATGTAGACGAGGATTGCAGAATTGAAAGCCTATCCTCAATGAAGGAGCCAAGATTTCCTAATACTGAGAAATCTATCTTCTTATAATCATCGACCGTTTGCAAATTACTCGTTTGGTATGCAGCTATGAATGCGGAATGTTCCTTTATAGAATTATTTGAATTTTCTAACTTGGCCTCTAAATCGTCATTTAATTTTTGAGCAGCCTCTAATAGGTTTGTGGCTGTATAATCCGGGTAGCCATAATTCTTTATTAAGTTAATAATATCATCCAATATTCCTTGGTCGTCTTTATCACCGAATATTTTTCTCCATTCATCTTCTACAAGGTTAATTTTCTGTGTTGTGCTGCTATTGTTAAAATTTTTCTCAATAATTTTGGATATACCTTTTATATTCTCTGCGGCAATTTCTAGGAATTCCAGCCCTAACAAGGGCAGTAAAGTGTTATATTTTTCTGTCTTAGTTGAATTTATAAAATTGCTTAGATTGTTATGACGCAATACAATTCTATGTGTATCCCATTCCTCCACCCTTAGATTTTTCTCGTCATCTTTCTGAGCTGAGCCATTATCAGCAATTTGATACTGTACATAGCTATTGCTAAATGTAAGTTTAATAATAGCCTTTTTATCGGCGGGTTTTTTGGTGTTTATGAGGGCTTTTTCTTGTTTCGTGCCACTATATTCATTGCACAAATGATCCACTCTTCCTTCTTCTAAGCAATATTCAATTGCATCCACGAATGTAGACTTTCCAGAACCATTATTTCCGTAGATAACTACTGACTTTTGTCGGGTCTCTAGGGATATTCGCTCTGCTGATCCCCTAAACCATTCCAAGCTTAAATTACTAATTCTCATAACGATCTCATTAAATTATATTTTTAATATTTGAGATGCGAGACTTTGCAAGTCTCTGGGAGACAGGTTTTCCTTGCATAATTTTTCTTTAATTAAAGAGCTAATCAAAGGAGCCAAGTCTGTATTTTTTAGTTGAGAGTTTGCCACCGCATTCCTTATGCAATCTTCAATCCAGTTTGAAACAGGTAGATGCACAATTTTTGTGCTTTTCTCGGTCGTCATTTGAATTACTCCGAAGTATTCCTCTTTTTATTGCTCTGCGCCCATTTATTTAATTCCGCGATTTTATAGCGGATAGCCTTTTTTAATTTCACATATTCAGGTCCGTCGCCTTTGTAGCGCATTCCTTGTAATGTCCGATGCGAAATTCCAAGAAATTCGGCAGCGTCTTTTTCGTTAATGTGTAAATCGGGATTCTTAAAATCGGGTTTTTTAGGTTTTTCTAATTTTTTGGATTTATTTAATGGCAGGATATTATTTTTGAATTTTTCTGGGTTATTGGATTTTCCCGTATTTTCTATATATTCCGGCTGGATATCGATAATTGGATTTATATCCTGTAATAACCGGATTCCTTCAAATTCCAATTTTTTATTTTTTAATTCAGACTTCTCCCAATCAATTTCACCATTTAAAAATAAATCCGGCGGAATTTTAAAGGGTTTATCGGTCATACGGCGCGGGGATTGGTAGCCATACGGAATTAAATCACCCCGTTTAATTTGGTCAGTAATATCAGCCCTAATAGCTGATAAAGCATTTTTATGGGATTGCAGGGTGGGGACTATTCCACCAATAAGCGCATTTAAACCGTTTAAAAGCTCCTGGGCATTATTAGCGGGTTTGATTTTTCCAGGATTAATATTATTTGCGGCCTTATATTTTTGAATTAATTGTGGCGCGGCGCATTGAAAGCAGGCTTCATTTAATGAAAGTCCGTTTAGAAAAGCATTTTCTGATATTTCGGCCAGCATTAATTTTCAAAAAAATCCTTGCTTGATAATACGGACCAAGACAAAGATTTAAGCGGCTTTAAAGGCTTGAGAGCTCGTAACCCCTTTAATGGCATTAATCGCCTTAATGATTTAAGTGGAGATAATTGTTTGGTCGGGCGGCTGGGGCCAGATTTGGAATGCTCGGTCATAAACGCGGCTTGGCCTTTTTGATCATAAATCCAGCCATTGTCGAGCCATCCAAGATGTTTTCCGGTAAAGGAATAAATAGAATCTTCGTAAATTACAGCAACTGGTTCCCCCGAAAATAAAAAGATGTGCTCATCATCTTCGGTATATGCCAATGCTTGTCCGGCGGAATTGTAAAATGTTGTCATTAACCCTTCTCCTGTATTTAAAATTATTGAGCAAAAATTCGAGATTTTCAACCCCGATATGCACTAATTATTATCGACCTAAGGGAGAAGAATCGCGAGGGTACTTATTGGTAACTCTGGATTTTTTCGGATTTCGGCGGATTTGCAAAAAACCCTTGTAAAATATGGCGCACCCGTGAGGATTCGAACCTCAAACCTTCTGATCCGTAGTCAGATGCTCTATCCAGTTGAGCTACGGGTGCAATCCTGTCTTGCCACCCAATCACTTGTCCTGCGAAGCCCAACGGGCGAAGCGGGAAGCTACGGGTGCAATCCGTTTTCGGCGGACGGTAATCGGGGTAAAAACCCAACGCCCAGCCTTTGAAAGAGGCGTGAAGTTACCCACAAACACCTCTTTTGGCAAGTATTTTTATCATTTCCGCCAATCATCGTTGCGGAACGCCTTCAAAACGGCGCCGGTTCAATTCAAAATCCGGTTTTTAACCACGCTTGGACCCCCCAAAATATCCGCTAAATAATCGTATTGGCTCGATTTTTCTGCTTTATCCCCCATGATCGGGCTTGTGGTTCCGGTATTGTTTGGTTAATATCGCCTTTGATTTTTGCGGCTGCCCTTAAGGGGGAGACCGCGCCTGTCTTTGTCCAAATATTTTCGCGAGAAATACACAATGATTTCCCTTACCCGTTGGACCCCAAAATTGGCCATGATTGCCGCCTGCACGATGTTGGCCGGTTGCAGCAATATGTCCACCCCTTCTTGGTGGTATACAGATCAAACGCCACCATCGCAATTTACGCCGGCCGCCGCACCAAATGTTCCGGCGAACGCGTCTTATTACAATTATTCTCCTGCCGCCGCCTATGCTGCATCGGGCACCGGCACCGGAATTGGCGAATTCGCGCCAATGCCGTATGTCGCGCCCACGTATGCCGGGCCGCAATTTAGCATGATCCCGCCGACCCCCGGTCCAATGACCGGCACCGAGGTTGGCATGAAGGTCGAAGCGATGCGCGGCGAGTTGTCGAATTTACAAGCCAATGTTCAAGCCAACAGCGACCAGTTTCGCCTGATCCGTCAAGAAACCGAAGTTTTAAGCCAGGGCTATCACGGACTTGTCGCCGCAATCAGCGCGCGGTTGCAAGTTGGCACAACGCCAGGCAATCCGATTCTGGTGCAGCAATGGAACGAAG
This sequence comes from Alphaproteobacteria bacterium, assembly GCA_004295055.1. Classification (NCBI taxonomy): domain Bacteria; kingdom Pseudomonadati; phylum Pseudomonadota; class Alphaproteobacteria; species Alphaproteobacteria bacterium. The sequence goes on from SHNJ01000006.1 coordinate 4,822, forward strand.
CGCAAACACAGCTCGATCATATCAATGAAAATGTCGGCAAATTGAATAACGTTGCGACCATGGTTGCGGCGAATTCCAGCGTCGCCAATTTTATGTTGGAGTCGGTAAAAACCGCGTACAGCATTTCGGGCGCGGTTGATGAAGATCACCGCCAATTACGCATTATGGAAGACGATATTAACCGCTCGCTGGTCATGGTAGAGCGTTTGTTGCGGGAATTAAGCGAAGACGTCGCTCGTCAAACCAGCTATGTCAGTTCCGAGCGCAGCAATTTGACCGCATTATCCATGGCGGTGAAGAATGGCGAATTGTATGGCACCAGCCTGTCGAACAAAGGAGCAATGTCTGCGCCAAGCATGATATTGCCGAGTGCCCGCCCTTTTGATTCCGCGGTGCAGCCGGTTATATCCCAAAGCTTAGTGGATAGCACCTCTGCACCGCTGGTCGTTATTCGTTTTGACCGTCCGAACGTTCCGTATGAACGCGAACTATATACCGCGCTCAGCAAGGCTTTGGAACGTAAACCGGACGCGCAATTCAACGTGGTTTCCGTGTCGCCTGGCCGTGGCAATCCGGCATTTCAAGCGCTGGGCACATCCAGTTCGCGTAAACAGGCAGAGCAAGTGATGCGTTCTTTGACCGATATGGGTTTGTCGCCAAAACGCATTACCATTTCCAGCAAAAGCAGCCCGTCGGTGGACGTAAACGAAGTGCATTTATACGTGCGCTAATTTCCAAGACCCATGGCCGAATCCAGCACTTCCAAAAAAATATTTCCAGTATCGTGGGACGAAGTCCAACGCGATTGCCGCGCTTTGGCGTGGCGTGTGGCCGAACGCGGTCCATTCGATGGAATCGTGGTGGTGACGCGTGGCGGTCTTGTGCCTGCCGCCATTATTTCGCGGGTGTTGCAGGTGCGATATATCGATACGGTCTGTCTGGAAAGCTATGCGGCCGACCGCAGCCAATCCAATAAAGTAGAAATACTGAAAAAAATCAGCCATAGCGGCGAAAAATTATTGATCATCGATGATTTGGTCGATACCGGCGCTACGGCGAAGGTGATTCGCGAAATGTTGCCGAAGGCGCATTTCGCCACGGTGTATGCCAAGCCGCTGGGCAAACCATTGGTCGACACTTTTGTCACCGAAGTCAGCCAGGACACATGGATTCATTTGCCATGGGAAGAAGACACCAAGTTTTGGTAATTAGGCGCCTTCGTTAATATCGATATTGTCTATCAACCGCACGTTGCCAAGCCATGCCGCGCCCAGGATGCGGCCGGATTTGGCTGGCGCGGTCAATGGTTGCAGCATGTCGTTGTCCGCAACGCCGATATAATCGATTTTATCAAATCCCGCCTTGCGCAATTCGGTCATGATATCGACGCTGACTTTGCCGGGGTCTTCACCGGCGCGCAAACTTTTGGCCGCGGCTATCAGGCTTGCATAAAAAGCCGGCGCAATGGCCCGGTGTTCCGGCTTTAACAACATGTTCCGCGATGAACAGGCAAGCCCGTCTTTTTCGCGGATAGTAGGGCAGCCGATAATTTCAATCGGAATATTCAAATCCCGCACCATGGCGCGGATGACTTGCAGTTGCTGAAAATCTTTCTCGCCAAAAAAAGCATGGGTTGGCGTGACCATATTGAATAATTTGCAAACGACAGTGCTCATCCCATCGAAATGGCCTGGGCGGAAATTGCCTTCCCATCGGCCGGTAATATCGCCGACTTGCACTTTGGAATTATAGCCGCCGGGATAAACTTCTTTTACATCCGGATGAAATACCAAATCCGCCGCCGCATTGCGGCATCTTTCCATGTCCTGATCGATCAGGCGGGGATAATTGGCGAGATCGTCCGGACGGTTAAATTGGGTTGGGTTGACGAAAATACTGACCACTACGCGATCGCAGGTTTTTTTCGCTATTTCCACTAAACTCATATGCCCAACATGCAAAGCCCCCATGGTTGGCACAAAACCGACGGTCAGATTTTGCTTTTGCCAGGCTTTGATATGTTGCCGCAATTGCGCAACGGTGGTGCAGGTAGCTGTATTGGTATTGCTGACGATATTGGCGGCAGTGGTCATCATACGATCCTGTTATTTGGATTTTTTTGCGGTTTTATTTTTGGATTTAGCAATTTCGGCTTTCGGCTTAGTGCCAAAACAGTGTTCGGTCGACGGGAATTTGCGGGTACGTACTTCATCCGCATATTCTCCGGCTATTTTGCCAATCAAGGATTCCAGATTGGCGTATTGTTTGGCAAATCGCGGCACAAAATCATTGTTCATGCCAAGAACATCGTCGATCACCAATACTTGCCCATCGCATGCAGGCGAGGCGCCAATGCCGATCGTTGGAATATCGATCATGTTGGTAATGTCGCGCGCCACCGATTCCACCGTGGCTTCGATCACGACGCTGAATGCGCCGGCTTTTGCAACGGCTTTTGCGTCTTTCTTCAATTGAATGGCCGCATTATCGTTCGTGCCTTGCGCGCGATAACCGCCCAGCGATTGCACCGATTGCGGCAATAATCCAATATGACCCATCACCGCAATCCCGCGCGAGGTGAGGTATTGAATGGTATCGGCCATGATCTCGCCGCCTTCTAATTTAACCGCATCGCATCCGGTTTCCGCCATTACCCGTGCGGCGTTACGGTAAGCGGTTTCCTTCGATTCCTGATAACTGCCAAAAGGCATATCAATTACTACGCACGCCTGTTTGACGCCGCGCACAACGGCCGCGCCATGTTGGATCATCATATCCAATGTGACCGGCATGGTGGTTTGGTATCCATACATAGTCATGCCAAGCGAATCGCCGACCAATAAAATATCGACGTGCGGATCCAGAATTTTTGCCATAGGCGTCGTGTATGCGGTCAATGTGACAATAGGCTGCTTGCCTTTTTGTGCGCGAATGGCTGGAACGGTTTTCTTGGAATGAAGTGCGGTAATTTTGCTCATGACGTTACGATGCTATGCGGATATTGGGTCCGCCAATTTCTTGGTTGGAGATGGAAGTCGTTTTGTTGTTTTCATCGACAAAAACCACTTTTGGCTTATGTTGAACGGCGTCGGATTCATCCATTTCTTCGAAGGTTGCGATAATGACGGTATCGCCTTTTTGCATTAAATGCGCGGCTGCGCCATTAATGCAAATCACGCCGCTATTTTTTTCGCCGCAAATGGCATAGGTCTGCAATCGCGTGCCGCGCGTAATGTTCCAAACATGTACTTGTTCATTTTCAATGATGTCGGCGGCAGCCATTAACTCGCTGCTCATGGTGACGCTGCCTTCATAATCCAGATTGGCTTCGGTCACCGTGGCGCGGTGAATTTTGGATTTAAACATCAGGCGCTTTTTAGCCATATAGCCTCCTCAGCAGTACAAGAAAAATAGCAGAACTAACCCTATAAATGAACTATATTATCGCCTTGCAAAAGCAAGATTTAAGCATCCAGGGACGGGCGCGGAGCAGGCAAAGTTAGCAAAAATACTGTGCCTTTGGACGACGTTTCCAGCAATTCAATGTCTCCATCATGGGCGCGCATTAAATCCCGCGCAATGGTAAGGCCCAGCCCGGTGCCGCCCTTGCGGGTAGACCCTGCAAATGGCTGAAACAAGCGTTCCCGTGCCGTTGGTTTCAATCCTGGTCCATCGTCGGCAATGCGAATGGATGTGCCATTGTCATTTTGTTCGGCTGTCACGGTGATGTGTTTGGCGCCCGCTTCGAATGCGTTGCGAATCAGGTTGATAAATACGCGGAATAATTCATCGCGATCCGCATCGACGAATAAATCATTGGGGATTTGTATATCGATCAAATTGCTGTCGTCTTGCAAGCTGATGCTTTGCGCCACTTCCCGCGCCAAGCCATATAATGGAAACTTGCTGCGTTCGATTTGCGGAATGCCTTCTTTGGCAAATTGCAGTGTGTTTTCGCATAAATCCGTGGCGCGATCGATCGAAGACAGCAATCGCGGCGTCAGTTTTTGCACATTCGGATCGTCAATCGCCGCAATCCGGTCCGATACCAATTGCGCGGTCGATAAAATATTGCGCAAGTCATGATTGATTTTAGTCACCGCCGCGCCCATCGCCGCCAATCGCGCTTTTTGGCGCAAAGCCATCCGTAAACCCTGCTGCATATGCGCCAATTCGCGTTCGGCAATGCCGATTTCATCTTGCCGGTTGCTGGGGTGGATGGCTTTGTCGGGGTTTTCAGGATCAAGGCGGAACGCGGTCATGGCGGCGGTGATGCGTTGCATCGGTCCAACCATATAAAATTGCAGGGCTGCAAAAACCAGAATAGCGGTAATTAATGCCACGTTGACCGACAACTGGATATTGCGGTTGGTGTATTCCGCCAAAGGCTGGCGGATTTCTTGTTCGCTGACCACGATGCCGATATCAATTGTGGCATCGGTTGACGGAGAACCGCTGACGCGCATGATGCGGGATTCCTCATCCCATAAGACATGGAATGCCAATTTAGCCAGTTCCAGAATTGGCGTGTCGTTCAACTTTATTTCATAGTCCGCCGGGGTTGGCGGACCAATGACCGTCTGGTCGCCGTAATACCGGGAATAGCTGATTGATATTACATCCAGATTTTTCAACAAATCCGGACGGTTTAGTTTGTTGCCGGCGGGAGCGTTCAGAAAAGTGCTGGCCAAGAATGCGCCATCGATTTTTTGCTGCAAGGTCAGTTGATAAGACCGGGCGATGGATGGGACCAGAATAATCGCCTCGCTGACGATTACAAAAGCAACCGTCAAAACCAGAACGCGCAACGAAAGACTGTCGAAAAAACCTTGATTCATGAAATGATATATTCAGAATAATTGTTGAATTATGCCATAAAAACCGGGCTTTCGGAAACTAATTGGCCGAAGGTGCTGTAAAATCAGCCCAAATGGCGCGGTGATCCGATCCTAAATAAGGACTTATGCCCATTTGTTGCAGCTTGAAATCGGGAGTTGCAAAAATATGGTCGATCGATAGACCAAGACCGGGAATGGTCAGCAGCCAGGTATTTTTTGCTGGTAAAGTATTGGCCAATTTTAACCCAGTGCCGCTTGCAAAATCGCGCATGGTATAGGACCATGGCGTCGCATTCCAATCGCCGGCAATGATTACGGGGTTCGTTTGCTTCTTCACCAATGCGGCCAACATGGCGATATGTTTTTGGCGCATTCGAAAATGGTGCAGCTTCATTGGCGCGGGCGTATGAATTCCAATAACGGTGATGGGGCCGTACGGGGTTTGCAATTGCGCCAAGGCAGCCGGTGATCCGGGCATCGGCACGGCTTTTTTTACGGTTATCGGAAATTTGGAAAAAATCATTCCATGATAAAAATCCGCTTCCGGTTGTTGTACAACATATGGGTATATACCCAGCAAAGGTTTTAATGCCTCGGCCCAATCCGGCGTTCCTTCAACCAGAACAATGACATCGGCTTTGCTGGTTTGCAGGTATTCCAGGACTTGGCCGTATTTTTTATTTTCGTGCCACAAATTAAAACTCAATACCCGCAACGAAGCCTCTCCCGAGCCGCGGGGCATGATCGGCACATGTTGAATGCACAATAAGGTGCCCGTAATAACGGCGACGGCAATCAATATTCCGCATAGGGGTTTGATATTATAAAACCAAGCAAAACCGGCTAAGGCAATGGCGGCGATTATGCCCAGAATCCACCAATGAACGCATAAATCGAAAATCCAGCCATAACGGTCGAAACAGCCTAGTGCCAGGGCTAAAATTAGCGCAAAAGACAAGGATTTTAGGGCAAATTCCATGATTTTAGATCTTTGAGGGCGGTTGACTTATAGGGCAAAAACCAGTATACCAGCGAAGCTTAAAATATAGCAATTGCAACGTTTTGCACCTCCGCAAGGGTGGGGATGCATAGGTAGGGAGTTAATATTATGCCAAAAAGAACATATCAGCCCAGCAAACTGGTGCGCAAACGCCGTCATGGTTTTCGTAAACGCATGGAAACCGTTGGTGGCCGTAAAGTATTGTCCGGTCGCCGCAAAAAAGGCCGCAAAACATTAAGCGCGTAAATTCGCCTTAATAGGATGAGATATCATTGCAGGACCTGTTCCTGCAATTTTATTTAGGGCTCATGAAAAAATCCGCCGCTTTAGCCATTAAACCTTGGACCAGCCTTCGGAAGAATGGCGAGTTTCAGGCGATTTATAAATCGGGATCGCGGTTTTTCACCAAGAATCTGGGTATTTTTGCTAAAGAACATACGCCTGATTCGCCGCCGCGGTTGGGTTATGTCGCCAGCGCCGCCAAGGTCGGTAACGCGGTTAAGCGCAATCGCGCCAAACGCCGTCTGCGCGCCCTGGCCAGAAAATGCCTTACCAATTGCGCCCCGTCCACGCATGATTATGTATTGGTGGCCACCAATTCCACAAATGCCTGCGATTTCGATGTGCTGGAAAAAGATTTACAGACGGCGTTGCGCCGCTTAAAACTTAGTGTCTAGAATCTATATTATCCTGGAATTCATGTTATCCAAACTCGCCATTCTGCCGATCCGGTTTTATCAATTGGTAATCTCGCCATTGATCGGCCCATGCTGCCGTTACCATCCAAGCTGTTCGGAATATGCCGCGCTGGCGATTGAAAAACATGGGGTTTGGCGCGGTGGTTATTTAATCATGCGCCGTTTGTTGCGCTGCCATCCCGGCGCGGCGCATGGATATGATCCGGTTCCAGATTTGACTGCAAAAAATTAAAAAAGGTTTCTAATGAAAAGCGAACAAAAAAATCTAGTTCTCGCCATTGTGTTGTCGGCCATTATTCTGGGCGTGTTTGAAATCGCCTTCAAGCCGACGATTGTCGCGCAGCAACGCGCTTATGTAGAAACCAGCAAACAAGAATATGTGGCGCATCAACAGGAAATAGAAAAAAACAGCCGGCCCGTGGTAGAACGGGCGGCGTCCATGAATGCCGTTAAACGCGTTGCGTTTCATAATGGACGCATTTCGGGTTCGATCAATTTGCAAGGCGGCCGGATCGATGACGTGACTTTGACCAATTACCGGGAAACGGTCGATCCAACCAGCCCGAATATTGTCTTGCTGTCGCCGGAAAATACCAAGACCGGATATTATTCCGAATTTGGCTGGGTTAAAACCGGCGATGCCAATCCGGTTTTGCCGAATGGCGATACGATTTGGCGCGCCGATAAAACCGAACTGACGGCGGCACAGCCGGTGACTTTGACTTATGATAATGGCCAGGGTTTGGAATTTCAAAAAACCTATACGCTGGATCAGGATTATATGATCACGGTTACGCAAACCGTGCGCAACAAAGGCAATACGCCAGTATCTTTAGTTCCATACGCATTGATCGCGCGTTACTATGAACATCATGGCCGCGATTTCTTTGTCTTGCACGAAGGTTTGTTGGGCGTGCTTGACGGCACATTGCAGGAAACAAGATACAAAGATATCCGCGAAACGCAAAAACAAGAATTCACCTCGACCGGCGGCTGGCTGGGCATTACCGATAAATATTGGCTGGCGGCATTATCGCCAATGGCCGATCAACCGATCAAGGCGCGTTTTGCTTATAGCAAGGTCAAAAACGACGACCGCTATCAAACCGATTATACTCTGCCGGAACAAAAAATCGCGCCGGGGCAAAGTGCAACCGCGGTCAACCGGTTTTTCGCCGGCGCAAAAGAAGTCAAATTATTGGACCGGTATGAAAAAGAATCGAATATTCCGCGCTTTGATCTGGCGGTGGATTTCGGCTGGTATTATTTTCTGACCAAGCCGTTTTTCTTGCTGCTGCATTTCTTGTACACGCTGCTCGGAAATTTCGGCATCGCGATCCTGGTTTTGACCGTAATCGTCAAGGGCGTGATGTTTCCGCTTGCCAATAAATCCTATCATACGATGAATAAGATGAAGGAACTGCAGCCGGAGTTGATCAAATTGCGCGAAGAATACGGCCAGGATCCGCTGCGCCTGCAAAAGGAAATGGCGGCATTTTATCAGAAAAACCAAATCAACCCGCTGGCCGGATGCTTGCCGATTTTCATCCAGATTCCGGTATTTTTCTCGTTATATAAAGTATTGTTCGTTTCGATCGAAATGCGGCATCAGCCGTTTTTCGGCTGGATTCATGATTTATCGGCCCCAGATCCCACCACCATCTTTAATTTATTCGGTTTGATCGATTGGGCGCCGCCGGCTTATTTCTTATTCATCCCGCTGCATGTGGGAGCATGGCCGATTATTATGGGCTTTACCATGTGGTTGCAACAAAGATTGAATCCGGCGCCAATGGATAGCGCGCAACGCGTGGTGTTCGGCCTGTTTCCATATTTGTTCACCTTTATGTTGTCGAGTTTCCCGGCCGGTCTTGTGATTTACTGGTCGTGGAGCAACTTGCTCGGCATCTTGCAGCAATACGCCATCAAGCGTCATAAAATAGGACCCGATGCCCACAAACCCGTCTAAACCATTCACGGCGGCGGAATATAAAGGCGGATTAACGCTTTTTTCCGCGCCGTGCAAATTTATGCGCGGTGTTTCTAAAATCGAGGATTTGCAACAATTGCGCTGGCCGGAAATCGCCTTTGCCGGACGCTCTAACGTTGGCAAATCGAGTTTATTGAATGCACTGGTGCGCAATAAAACCATGGCGCGGGTATCCAACACGCCAGGCCGCACGCAGGAATTGAATTTTTTCAGCCTTGGCGACCGCTTGATCTTGGTCGATATGCCTGGATATGGATATGCCAAGGTGCCGGTCGAATCGCGCAAACACTGGGATAAGTTCTTGCCGCAATACCTAATTGGCCGCGATCAATTGCGGGTGGTTTTTGTATTGGTCGATGCGCGCCATGGCATCAAAGAATCCGATATTCAGATGATGCAATTGCTGGATCAGACCGAAACGCCGTTTCAGGTGATTTTCACCAAAGGCGATCAAATCAAACGCGATGCCATCGGCGATTTGATGCAATCGGCGGCGGATGTGGCGGATGAATTTTCCACCATGCAATTGCCACCCATGCTGGTCAGCAGCAAAACCAAAACCTGTATCGACGATTTGCAGGCGCATATTTACCGGATGGTAAAGTCCTAATGCCCAAAAACCGGCCGATGCAGGAGATTCAAAATTGGATTTTCGATCTCGATAATACCATCTATCCGGTCGACGCCAATATCCAGCAACAAGCCGACCAGCGCATGCCGCGCTATATCATGGATAAATTCGGCGTTGATTACGATGCGGCGCGAAAAATCCAGAAAGATTTGTATTTGAAATATGGAACGACCTTATCCGGTTTGGTCGAGGAAAATAAAATCGATCCATATCATTATTGGAATTATGTTTTCGATATCGATTATACCGGATTGAAACACGATCTGGCGCTGGCGGAATGCCTGTCCCGCCTGCCGGGCAAAAAATATATTTACAGCAATTCGCCGCGCTTTCACGCCGACAAAGTCTTGGGAACGATGGGAATAGCGGATTATTTTGACGGAGTTTTTGATTTGGCGGCGGCGGATTTCATTTCCAAGCCTCAGGCGGACAGTTATCGTAAAATGATTTCCTATTTCGGCCTTGACCCAAGCCAGTCTTTATTCATGGACGATGTGGCGCGCAATTTGGTTCCAGCGGCGCAATTGGGCATAACCACGGTTTATTTACAGCACGGAGCGCATCATCCGGATTTTGCAATTCCGATTCCGGACGATATTTTACCCTATATTCATTATCAAACCGATGATATGCTGCAATTTCTGCAAAACGCTCTTTTAACTTTGGATAAAAAATAATGACCGATCCCGTTCTTCTCACTCAAAAACTGGTACAGCAAGCCAGCATCACCCCATCGAAAAATGACGGCGCGCAGGAATTGAAATCCCGCACCGATGCGTTGAATATGTGCTTGGATTTATTGGAAGAACCGTTGAAGAAATTGGGGTTTGAATGCCACCGGATTGTGTTCGATCAGCCTGGATTTCCCAGCATTCCGAATTTATATGCCGAACGCGCGGGTAACGGCAAGCATTTGAATTTTACCGGCCATGTCGATGTGGTTCCGCCCGGCGACGTATCGGCGTGGAAATTCAATCCGTTTGGCGGCGAAATTGCGGATGGTTTTTTATACGGCCGCGGCACATCGGATATGAAAGGCAACATCGCGTCCTTTATTGCGGCGCTGGAAAAATTTATTCCTGCCAATCAGAATTCGGCACGCATCAGTTTGATTATTACCGGCGACGAGGAATCCTATGCCGTCAATGGCGTGCCAAAAATAGTTCCGTGGTTGAAACAACGCGGCATCGCATTCGATTATTGCCTGGTCGGCGAGCCGAGCAGCCCAAAAACCATGGGCGAAGAAATTAAAAATGGCCGCCGCGGCACCATGAATGCAACTTGCACCGTGCACGGCAAACAAGGCCATATCGCCTATCCCGAACGGTTCGATAATCCGGTTGTGCGCATGGGTAAATTTATCGCCGCATGCAGCGGCACGGATTTGGATAAGGGCAATGAATATTTCGCCCCATCCAGGTTGGAAGTAAACATCGTCGATCTGCCCAATCGCACCACCAATGTGGTTCCCAACAAAGTCACGTTCGGTTTTAACGTGCGTTGGAATTCGGAATGGACCAAGGAAACTTTATCGGCGCATTTGCGAAATCTTTGCGATCAACATTTGGGAACAGGGCAATATGATCTTGATATGGATTTTTCGGGCGGCGTCTATTTAACGCCCAAAGGCCCGTTTTTATCCGCGATCACCGATGCGGTTTGCGAAGTCACCGGCCGCACGCCAGAATGCACCACCGCTGGCGGCACATCCGACGGGCGCTTTGTGGTCGATATTTGCCCCTATGTCGTCGAATGCGGTGTAACATCGGAAACCATTCATCAAGTCGATGAGCGGGTAAAAGTGGATGATTTGAATAAGTTAGCCGATATTTACGAACGCGTATTAAAACGCCTATTCGCCTAATTTATTAATTGTTTCTCTAAAAGATAGTTTCTACAATCCAAATCTATGGACGGAACAGATTTTTTATCGGATCGCGCCTTTGGCGTTGAAATCGAAGCGGTGGGTTTCGATCCATATCGCGCGAATTCTATTCTTATGGATTCATCGCGGCCCGTTTTATTGCGCTGTGGCATGACCGCGCCGCAAACCCCGCCAGATAATCGTTTCGAGTTTTGGCAAATTATGCATGACGATACCGTCAAGGCCGGTTCACATTTGCCGCCGGATGCGGTGTTTGAATTGGCATCGCCAATATCCCAAGGCGCAAATGGATGGCAAGACATCGCCGAAGTCATGCAGGCCATGTTCGATCATGGCGCATTGGTCAATGATACCAGCAATTTGCAGGTTCAAATGGATTTGCGCGATGTTTGGGAAAATCCAGCTTTGCGGTTAGCCGTTAAAAAAGCGATCACCGAAATTTATATTGTTTTTGAACCAGGAATCGATTCCATTATTCGTCCGCGCCCATATCGCCATCGTTATTCCCGGCCATTGCGGGATTATTTCGAACCCGGCAAGGATGGACGCTTCGCCCTTCAATTGGTTTGTGATGAAATCAATCGGTGCAATGAAGATGATTTGGAAAAATTATTCACTTGGCCTAATGCAAAACCGGCTGTGAAATTCAGAGGTTACAAAACCGCAGAATATCGCGCCCATCAAGGTGTTTTGAATCCAGACCGCGCCCTGGGTTGGCTGGCGTTATGCCAAGGCATTACCGAAGCTGGCATGCAGATAGCGCAGGGATTATCGAGCTTGGATTTAATGATGGAGTCCGCGCAAAATCCGACAACGCCGGATGAATCATTGATGTGCTTGTTGCAATTTATTGGGAAACCCGGCCTTTGGCCATTATTGCATGCGCCGGAAATGATGCCTCGGTCAGCGCCAGTTAGTATGAAACCTTTAAAAAATACAACCCGTCCGGGGGCGCGGTTGGGCCCCCAACTTTTCGATCCTTCGCGTCCCGAACGCGGATAAAATTTTCCACGCCCCATTTTCCCAATCCCACTTGGACCAAAGATCCCGTGATATTGCGCACCATATGATGCAGGAATGAAGGGGCGCGGACAAACACGGAAATATTTTCGCCATCCCGTGCAACCGATATTTCATGCAAAGTCTTGATGGGCGATTTCGCCTGGCATTCCGAATCGCGGAAAGTGCTGAAATCATGGGTGCCAACCAAATGCTGTGCGGCCTGTTGCATCGCTTCGGCATCCAACGGCAGCGGAATTTGCCAGGCGCGATTGCGATCGACCGCCAACGGCGCACGGCGGTTGACGATGCGGTAAATATAAGAACGTTCCTTGGCTGAAAATCGCGCATGAAAGTTTTCATCCACTTTTTCTGCCCCTAAAATGGCGATAGGGTGGGGGTGCAGATGAAAATTCAACGCCTCGGATATTTTAAAAGAATCCAAATCGCGCGCGCAATCGAAATGCGCCACCTGGCTCAACGCATGCACGCCGGCATCGGTGCGTCCCGCGCCGGTTACGGTAACGCGTTCCTGGCAGAATTTATAAATCGCTTCTTCCAAACAACCTTGCACCGATGTGCCGTTATTCTGCCGCTGCCATCCCACGAACGGCGTGCCGTCATATTCTATGATAATTTTATAGCGGTTCATAAGGGCAGGGTTTTGGGGTTAGGGTTTTGGGTTTAAAGCAATACGGAATGCATCGGAATCTTAAATCCACGCAAGAATTCTTGTTTGGTCATGGGCTGTTTCCCAGGACGCTGTAATATAATGGGCGATAAAATTCCTTCGCCGGTTGCGATATTCAAATCATCGCTGATAACTGTGCCGGGTTTGTCGCCACGCAAATGATGAATATCGGCGCTGAAGATTTTAATCCGCTCTCCATTATATTCGAAATAGGCGCCGGGAAATGGCGCCAAGGCGCGGATTTGCCGTTCGATTTCGGCGGCGCTTTTATTCCAGTCGATTTTGGTTTCCGGTTTGGTGATTTTATGCGCGTAATTAGCGCGCGATTCATCTTGCGCTTGCGCCTTCATTTGCCCGGCCGCGATTTTCGGCAAATATTCGACAATCATTTCCGCAGCCAATTTGGTCAGTCTTTCGTGCAGCTCGCCAAAAATCATTTTGCTGTCGATGGGAATGGATTTCTGAATAAAGACCGGACCGGTATCCAATCCTTTTTCCATCTGCATCAATCCAATGCCGGTTTCGGCATCGCCGGCCCAAATCGCCCGTTGAATCGGCGCCGCGCCGCGCCAGCGCGGCAATAACGATCCATGAATATTGATGCATCCCATTTTCGGCGCATCCAGAATCGCTTGCGGTAATAGCAATCCATACGCCGCCACCACCGCAATATCCAAATTAAAATTTTTAAATTCAGCTTGAGTTTCCGCAGATTTCAGATTTTCCGGATGCAATACCGGAATACCTTGCGATTCGGCATATATTTGCACCGGCGATTTTTGCAATTGCTGACCGCGGCCCGATGGGCGCGGCGGCTGGGTATACACTGCCACAGGCCTTATGTCCGCTTCACATAATGCGGCCAGGGATTTTTGGGCAAATTCCGGCGTGCCCATGAAGGCGTAACGGATAGGGTTCATAAGTCGTGCTTTGGATCGGGCGGGGATTCCGCCAATTCGCGTTTCAGTTTGATCATTTTGCGCGTAATCATATCGCGTTTTAACTTCGATAAATAATCGACGAACAAAACCCCGTTCAAATGATCCAATTCATGTTGAATGCAAGTCGCCAGCAATCCGTCCGCATCGATTTCCCGGTTTTTGCCGGCAACATCCATATAGCGTAATTTGACGCGCGAAGGCCGTTCGATTTCGGCGTGAATGCCGGGGATGGATAAACATCCTTCTTCGTAAATTCTTGTATCTTCGGATTTCCAGATAATTTCCGGATTGATCATTTTCATGGGATCGGAAATCTTGCCGTCTTCCGCGCCACCGCGCTCGCCGAGATCAATAGTCACCAACCGCTCGCCGACGCCAATTTGCGGCGCGGCCAGGCCAATGCCCGGCGCGTCATACATGGTGGCCAGCATATTGTCCAATAACCGCTCGGTTTCCTTGGTTATTTTGGCAACCGGCTTTGCAACCGCGCGCAGTATCGGATCCGGCATAATTAAGATTGGCAGTAAAGTCATGGATTATGATATAAGGGTAAATCGAAACCCTGGCAACTGGATAGGCGCGAAAGAGGCTGGCAAATGACGATCAATTTGATGTTTTTGGCTCTGTTGGCGGCAATTGCGGCCCTTGCGTTCGCAGTATTGCGCGGTAAAAAACCGGATGCCGAAATCTCCGGCAAAATCAGCCTTTTGGCCGAGCAGCAAGCCACATTACAGCGCGTTTTATCCGAACAATTGCAGGGCCAGGAACGCAATATCAGCAAGGGCCTTGAAGACCGTTTGACCGATTTGAAAACCCGCATGGCGGTATTCGATGCGGCGCAGGAAAAAATTTCGCAATTATCGGCGCAGGTTGTCAGCTTGCAAGATGTGCTGGCGCATAATTATACCCGCGGCATGTTCGGCGAAGTGCAGTTGCAAAATTTGCTGGAATCGGTGCTGCCTTCCTCCGCTTTTGCGATTCAGCATATGATGCCATCCGGCGCCCGCGTCGATTTTTTATTGCATATGCCGTACCCGCCGGGACCGATCGGCATTGATGCGAAATTTCCGCTCGATGCCTATCGCTCCATGAAAGATGCGGCGAATGACGACGAATTGAAAATCGCGCGTAAAAGTTTTACCCAAAGCATCAAGCGCAAGATCGACGATATCGCGCAAAAATATATTGTCACCGGCCACACCGCCGATTCCGCATTGATGTTTATTCCATCGGAATCGGTATTCGCCGAATTGCACAGCAATTTCGAAGATTTGCTGGAATATTCCTATTCGCAGCGCGTATGGATCGTATCGCCGACCACCATGATGGCGACATTGAATACGCTGCGTGCGATCATGCGCGATGTAAAAATGCGCGAACAAGCCAATTTGATTCAGGCGGAAGTAAAATTGCTGTTCGACGATATTGCGCGGCTGCAAGATAGAATGGGCAAGTTGCAAAATTATTTCGGGCAGAGCGAGGAAGCCTTGCGCCAAATGGGCGTCAGCGTGGATAAAATTTCCCGCCGCGGCCATAAAATTGTCGATGTTGAAACATCATTGCCCGAAAATCAGGAATCCCAGCCTATTGCGGTTTTAAAAGTGGTTGAGTAATAAACCCTTGGATTTGTGCGGGTTTTGTGCTAATACGGAAACGTTATTACAACGGGAGCCATAGTATGGAAGCATTTATTTTTGTATTGGTCTTTGTCGCTTTAGTCATGGTGCTGGTATATGCCAGTGTTAAACCCGTCCCCCAAGGCCGGCAATTTACCGTCGAGCGATTCGGCCGGTATATTCGCACCTTGGAACCAGGCTTAAATTTCATTATGCCGTTCGTGGACCGTGTTGGCGCGCGCATCAGCATGATGGAAACCGTACTGGATGTTCCGGAACAAGAAGTCATTACCAAAGACAACGCGATGGTCAAGGCCGATGGCGTGGTATTCTTTCAGGTATTGGATGCCGCCAAGGCCGCTTACGAAGTCAACGATCTCGCCAACGCCATTTTGAATTTGGTCATGACCAATATCCGTACCGTGATGGGTTCGATGGATTTGGACGAATTATTGTCGCAACGCGACCGGATCAATGTGCAATTGATGCGCGTTGTGGACGAGGCGACCGCGCCATGGGGCGTGAAAATTACCCGCGTTGAAATTAAAGATATCTCGCCGCCACGCGATCTGGTGGATGCGATGGCGCGGCAAATGAAGGCCGAACGCGATAAACGCGCGTCGATCCTGGATGCCGAAGGCCAGCGCCAAGCCGATATCTTGCGCGCCGAAGGCGAAAAACAGTCTATGATTCTGGCGTCCGAAGGCCGCAAAGAAGCGGCATTCCGCGACGCAGAGGCACGCGAACGCGCGGCGGACGCCGAAGCGCATGCGACTATGTCGGTCAGCGAAGCCATCAATCGCGGCTCTGTCCATGCGGTCAATTATTTCGTCGCGCAGAAATATATCGATGCGCTTGGCGCAATGGCCAGCGCCAACAACCAAAAAGTTATTTTCATGCCGCTCGAGGCCAGCGGCGTGATCGGCGCGTTGGGCGGCATTACCGAGATCGTCAAAAATTCGATGCAACAACAGGCGGCGAATCAAGACGGCAGCGTCAAAGAAAATTTATTTAAAAGCGGATAATTCATGGATCTGATTTCCGAACATATTCATTGGGGCTGGTTTACGCTGGCCGCCATTTTGATTATTATGGAAGTCGTCTCGCCGACATTCTTTTTTATTTGGCCGGGAATTGCCGCGGCGTGTATCGGCGTTTTGGCGATAATATCGCCGGACATGGGATTAACCCCGCGGCTTGCCGTTTTTGCCATTCTTACTTTTGTTTTTGCCGCCGGTTGGAAGGCTTATATCAAAAAATATCCAACGCAAAGCGACGATCCAAATTTGAATAACCGCGCCGCGCAATTGATTGGCCGAACCGGCATTGTAATCGAAGCGATCAAGGATGGCCGTGGCCGGGTGCGGGTCGGCGATGGTGCCTGGATCGCCGAAGGCCCGGATTGCCCGGAACAGACCGTTGTAACCATTGAAAGCGCCCAATCGACCACACTTCGGGTTCGGAAATAACACATAAAAATCAATAAGTTACATAAATAATCCAGGGATTGTTGCGCCCCTGAAATTATACTATTTCCTTTTTAAGGAAACTTTGTATAATTTCTCAAAACAATAGGGAGAAATAGCATGGGTAGCGATAGCGCGGCAACCACCGGAATATATCATTTTGAAGAAGGTATGGCTTTAAGAAACCAGGCAATGCGGCCGTTGGCAAATAAATTGCGCAGACAGATTGCAGCACAGGGCGGCCGTGATTTTGTCTTCAGCCCAGATTACAGCTTAATATTATACAAAAGTGATGGCATCTGGCATAGGCAAGAAGTGTATGGCAACCCGGAGCCTGCTAAGGTGGGATTACCCGAAGACATAGAGCGGCTTGACGGTATTATTGCCGCTCGGCGTATGAGAGTTTGGACAATCGGCGTTGTAGCGACTGCTGCGGCTATAGTGGCCACTACCGTTTCGGTCTTTTTCTATACAGCCGCGCAAGAAGAACAATCTAAATTATGGAATAACCAGCCGTTACCGGCATTGCCAACCACCGGAAATGGTTGGAAGGTCGGCGGTTATGATCCTTTATCGGGTCAATATAATCCCGGTTCAAATTTCGGCAGCGACGCTGCAAATCCAGATCCGTTGACTAAACTAAACGAACTTCAAAGAACGCGGTAATTTAGATCGGTGTTTTTTTGCTATCAGGTAAACGCGGAGCTTAGCTCCGCGCGCGAACTAATTGACCTTTTAAAGTTGGAATATCGTAAATCTAAAACCCTTGATTTAAAAAGGTCTGCGTGCGGCCAGCGCTGTGGTCAAGGTGCCTTCGTCCAAATAATCCAGCTCGCCGCCCATCGGCACGCCGTATGCCAGGCGGGAGATTTTAACGTTCAATCCCTGCAACCGGTCGGTTAAATAATGCGCGGTGGTTTGTCCGGCAATCGTCGCATTGGTCGCCAGAATCACTTCGCGGATATTGCCGTGTTCCACCCGCTCGATCAATTTTTGAATATGCAAATCGTCGGGACCAATTCCATCCAGCGCCGACAAGGTTCCGCCCAGAATATGATAAAGACCTTGATAGGCATGCGCGCGTTCGATGGCCCATAAATCCGCCACTTCTTCGACAACGCAAATCGATCCTTGATCGCGGCGCTGATCTTGGCAAAGGCTGCATGGATCGATGGTGTCGACATTGCCGCAAATTTTACAAGATCCGATATGGTCATTGGCATATTGCATAGAAGCGATTAACGGCTCCAGCAATGTTTCGCGCTTTTTCAATAAATGCAACGCCGCGCGCCGCGCCGACCGCGGTCCAAGACCGGGCAGTTTGGCCAGCAAAGCGATCAATTTTTCTAATTCAGGCGATTGCATGATTAGAACGGCAATTTCATGCCAGGCGGCAGGTTCAATCCGCCGGTGATTTTACCCATCTCGTCGGCCAGGTTTTTTTCGACTTTGTTTTTGGCGTCGGTATAGGCCGCGACCACTAAATCTTCGATCATGCCGACATCGCCCGCGGTAACAAGCGTTGGATCGATTTTAACGCGGCGGCATTCGGCCTTGCCGTTCAAGGTCACTTGTACCACGCCGCCGCCGGATGCGCCGGTGGTTTCAACATCGGCCATGCGTTCCTGCAAGGCCTGGATTTTGCTTTGCACTTGTTGCGCTTGCTTGATCATACCGGCAATATTCATGATAAAAGACCCTCATCATCCATGGTTTCAGATTCGGCTGTTGCCGTTGGCGTTTGTTCGGCGCGTTCGCGTACCGATATTATTTTCGCACCCGGAAATTGCTTGATCACCGCCATTACGGTCGGATGCTGCTCCATTTGCTCGACCAGGGCCAGTTGTTTGGCTTGGTCTTGTTGTTGCAAGCTTGGCGCGCCTTTATCTTGCGATACTAAAATCATCCAACGCTGGCCGGTCCATTCGCCCAATAATTTTCCAACCTGATTTACGAAATTCGGCTGGCGGACTTTTTCGCCGACGCGCAATTCGATTTTGCCTGGCGCAAAATTCACCAAATGGCTGTTATGGTATAAATCGTGATACAAAATCATTTCGCGTTTTTCGGCGAATAATTGCACCGCATCGCGATAAGAATGTAATTGCAAACTGGATTCGACGCCAATCGTTGGCGCCAAGGCTAAATTGCGATCGCTAGCCACCGCGCGCGTCGAAACCGGCGCGGATGTAATCGCCGCCGATGTATAAGATCCACCGCCGCCGCTTGGGTTCGATGGCGGCGTATTGGCGGTCACGCTTGGCGCTGGCGCATTCGCCGCGCCGGATTCCAGCAATTGCGATACGCTTGGGATATCGGCCGCATGGCATAGGCGGATCAACACCATTTCAAGGGCGATGGCCGGATTTGGCGCGGTTTGAATTTCCGAAATGCCTTTTAACAGCATTTGCCAGGCGCGGGTTAATGGCGCAATGCCGATTTGTTCGGCGATCGCCTGGCGTTTTTTACGCTCGGTATCTGAAATCATCGCGCCATATTCGCCCGTCACCTTGGCGCGGGTGATGGCGTGGGTGGCGCGCAACAATTCTTGCGCAAGCATGAGTGCATCCGCGCCGGCATTGTATAATTTTTGGCAAAGGGAAAGGGCTTCCGCCACTTTTGCCGACAAAGCCATATCCAATAATTCGTAAATCTCGCTGTGATCCGCAAGGCCCAGCATGCCGCGCACCTGATCGGCATTTACGGCGCCGGACGCATGCGCCATCGCTTGATCCAATAATGACAATCCATCGCGCACCGATCCATCGGCGGCTTGCGCCAGCAAAGCGGCGGCGCCATCATCCAATGTGCAGGATTCTTTTTGCGCGATGTTTTGCAAGTGCTTCGCCAGCCCTTCGGCGTCCAAACGCCGCAAATCGAAACGCTGGCAACGCGATAAAACCGTGACCGGGACTTTGTTGATCTCGGTTGTCGCAAAGATGAATTTCACCGATTCCGGCGGTTCTTCCAATGTTTTCAATAACGCGTTGAATGCGTTTTTCGACAACATATGGACTTCGTCGATAATATAAATTTTAAAACGGGCCGAGGTAGGGCGGTACCGCACGCCATCGATAATTTCACGAATATCGTCAACACCGGTGCGCGATGCGGCGTCCATTTCCATCACATCGATATGCCGGTCATTGCCAATCGCCACGCAATTTTCGCATGTGCCGCATGGGGTAATGGTCGGGCCTTTTTCGCAATTCAAGGCACGGGCGATAATGCGGGCGGTGGTGGTTTTGCCGATGCCGCGCACGCCGGTTAGGATGAACGCATGCGCGATCCGGCCAGTTTGAATGGCGTTGGATAGGGTTTTGACCAGAACTTCCTGGCCGATCAATTCATCGAAATTTTTCGGGCGGTATTTGCGCGCCAGAACGCGGTATTCTTTTTGATTTTCGATTTCTGGAAAAAGACTCATGGCTAACCCTGCTGTTGATCCAGTCCGCCTTCGCCAAGGCTTTGGCGGACACCCACACTTTATGTTTGCTTCGTGTGGCCTTGCCACCCGAAGCCGCAACGCGGCGTAGGGTGGAAAGCCGATCACAACAGGCTGAAATTCGTTACGGTTGCTGCCTCTCGGCCCTGGCCGGGTTAGCGATACAAGTCTTCGCAACCGACTTTCCACCTATTTACATAGCAGATTTTCCCGCAAAGCCAACGCCTGAATCGAAATATCCAGGCTTTTCAACCGAATATCGTTCTTGCAAAGGATACAATCATGGATTAAAGGAATATCATTGAAATAAGGGAGAATAATCATGGCCAAAGCGGTTTGGAGAATAGTTGCTGCATTGGGTATCGCAGGTGGAATTGCCAGTGTTCCAGTTATTGGTCATATGCGCGAAGAACAGGCGAAGCAAGTCGCTTTGGACAATAGTCGCCAAGAAGCAATTAAGGCTGCTTATTCAGCCTACAAAATATTAAAACTTCAAACCCAAAATGCTCGTGATCATCATTGGCTGGTGGCCTATGAAGCGGTTGATGGCGGACTGCGAATGGATGCGATGCCAACTACGCAGGCTTTGGATGATTATGCTATAGAACAAAAATATAAAATTGAAAAAATGCTGGAAGTATTGCCGGACGGTTTTGCATTGGTAAGTACCGATCCATATTATGCTGAATGGAGCGGACGCCCATTGGAAGCTGTTCGCGCGGATGTAGTTACTGCGATCAAAGAAGCGCAAACACAATTTGTCCAGGCAGTGCATGATGTGGTCGCGGGTAATACGCCGCATCCCACCGATTACGATCAACTCAATAATTTAATTGGTCATACGGATCGCGCTCTACGCTATTTGCAAAACGGTACTGTAGATTTAACTTCCGTAAAGGGTGAGAATGTAACCGCACGAATCATAGCCTATAACCAGGCTTTGAATTTCAGTATGGCGAAATTGATTCTTGCTGAAATCCCCAGCATGACAAGTCCGGCACATTTGCATCATGTGACATTGCCTTTGAAAGAGCATTTAAAAGCCGCTGGTGGTTTGGGTCTTTCAGCGCTATTCCCAGGCGAATCTTTGACCGACGATCAGGCTTATGAGCGGATTCGGGCAATTGCGGATAAAACCGAAGCAGCATTGCCGAAAACAGCGCCTGTTGATGCGGCTGCCATAAAAGCAATCGAAAATACTAACACGCGCTAATTTATTTTATCAATCTCCGCGCCAATTCTAGATCTTCCGGCGTGTCGATGGCAATCGGCACCCGGTCGACCAGCGCCACGTCAATGCGCAATCCCAATTCCAGGGCGCGCAATTGTTCCAGTTTCTCGCGGCTCTCCAGCGCGCTTGGCGGCGAGGCGATAAATTTTTCCAATGCCTTGCGGCGATAGGCGTAAATGCCGATATGATGCCAATGTTCACCGGCGCCATGCGGAATCAGGCTGCGCGAAAAATACAGCGCCCGGCCGCTGTGTTTGCCATATTGGTGCATGGCGATTTTGACGACGTTCGGTTTTTCCGCCTCGTTCAGGTTTGGAATGCGCGCGGCGGCGGTTGCGATGTCGACCTTGGAATCTTGCATCAAATTTAAAATCGCTTGCAAGGTGTGCGGATCGATGTCCGGCAAATCGCCTTGCAGGTTGATAATTACCTCATGCAGCCCGGTTGGATCGGCCGATTGAATCGCGGCCCAGATCCGGTCCGATCCCGATGGCAGGGCAGGGTCCGTTAAGATCGCCTTGCCTTTTACCTTAGTAATTACATCAACAATTTCTTTGTCCCCTGCCGCAACGACAACCGGGCCTAAATCGGCCGCCAAGGCGCGGTCATAGACGCGCACAATCATCGGTTTGCCGTTAATATCGGCCAATGGCTTGTTCGGCAGGCGCGTTGCGGCCAGCCGGGCGGGGATAATAATAATCGGGTTTAAATTCTGCATGGACGGGCAGATTATACCAGTACGCGGAAAATCACAATTTTGTTTATATAATCCATGGATTTCATCGGCAAAATTCGCTATAAAACCCTTAATCTTTTCAAGGAAATAGATTTCAAAGGTTTTTTATGGAAAACAATAAAATTTTAGCCGCCATTTTGTGCGCCGCTCTTTTGTTTATGATCACCGGATTCATTTCCGAAGGTTTGTCGGAACCGGAACATTTAAAGGAAAACGCTTACAAAATCGAAGTGGCGGAAACGGCAAGTTCGGGCGGCGTGGCCGAAGCGCCGAAAGAATTGCCGCCGATCGCGCCATTATTGGCCGCGGCCAGTGCGGCGGATGGCATGGGTATTTCCAAAAAATGCGCCGCTTGCCATAATTTTGATAAAGGCGGCCCGAATAAGGTCGGCCCGAATTTGTGGGGTATCGTCAATAACAAACATGCTCATGCCGAAGGATTCGCCTATTCCGACGCAATCAAAGGTTTGCCGGGCGTTTGGGATTATGAAAGCCTGAACAAGTTTTTACACAAACCCGCCAAATACGCGCCGGGCACAAAAATGAATTTCGCCGGGATTTCGTCGGATAAAGACCGCGCGAATTTAATCGCATATTTGCGCAGCCTGTCGGATAACCCGGCCCCTTTACCAAAATAATACAGCTACCCTCCCCTTGAGGGAGGGTCAAAATTTGTTTACAAATTTTGGGGTGGGGATTTCCACCTGCTTAATTTAAAGTTACCTTATAATATCACTACCGCGTCCCCACCCCAAACCCGCTTCGCGGCTTTGACCCTCCCTCAAGGGGAGGGTAGTTAAAGTTTAAGAGGTATTTTATGTATCGTTTACTTGGCATCATTATCGCTTTGTTGATTACATCTCCGACCATTGCCGCCGATTTTTATACGCCGGTTCATGCGATTGCGATGCAAGGCAAACCAAAATATCCGGCCGATTTTAAGCATTTCGATTACGTCAATGCCGAGGCGCCAAAAAATGGATTGGTGAAACTCGCCGCCGTCGGCACATTCGATAATTTGAATCCGTTTATTCTAAAGGGCGTTGCGGCGACCGGCGCTGGCATGCTGTTCGATTCATTGCTGGAATCTTCCGCCGATGAAGCGTTTACGGAATATGGTTTGTTGGCCGAATCGGTGGAAATGCCGGAAAACCGGGCTTGGGTTATTTTCAATCTGCGGCCTGAGGCAAAATTCAGCGATGGCACATCGGTAACGGCGGACGATGTCGCCTTTACTTTTGAGACTTTGAAAACCAAGGGCAATCCGTTGTACCGCGTCTATTACGCCAATGTCAGCAAAGTCGATATACTGGGCCCACGCAAAGTAAAATTCACTTTTGGCAAGGATTCGAATCGCGAATTGCCGTTGATTGTCGGCCAAATGCAAGTTTTGTCAAAGACCTATTATACCGCGCATAAATTTGATGAAACGACTCTGGTGGCGCCGCTGGGCAGCGGCCCATACAAAGTCGAATCGGTCGATCCCGGCCGGTCGATCACATTCGCGCGCGATCCGAATTATTGGGGCAAAAATTTACCGATCAATAAAGGCCGCTACAATTTCGAACGCATCCGGTATGACTATTATCGCGATGGCCAGGTCGCGCTCGAAGCGTTCAAAGCCGGAGAATATGATTTTCGTCAGGAAAACGTGGCCAAGGATTGGGCGACCGCTTATGATTTTCCGGCGCTTTCCTATGGACTTGTGAAAAAAGAAGAAATTCCGCACGAAATTCCAACCGGCATGCAGGGGTTTGCGATGAATACGCGCCGCGCCCTGTTTTCCGATCCTGCGGTACGCCAGGCGCTGGGCTATGCCTTCGATTTTGAATGGAGCAATAAGGCGCTGTTTTTCGGATCGTATACGCGCACCCGCAGTTATTTTTCAAATTCGGAACTGGCGTCGGTCGGATTGCCGTCGGCCGACGAAATCAAGGTTTTGGAAAAATACCGCGCCGTTTTGCCCGAAGAAGTATTCACCAAAGAATATGTGCCGCCGATGAACGATGGCAGCGGCAATATTCGTAATAACCTGAAAATCGCGCAAAAACTGCTGGCGGATGCCGGCTGGGAAATGAAAGACGGCGTTCTGATGAAAGACGGAAAGAAATTCGAATTCGAAGTCATCAGCAATACGCCGATGTTCGAACGGATTTTATTGCCGTTCAAAAATAACCTGCAAAAACTGGGCATTACCGCGAATATCCGTACCATCGATTCCGCGCAGTATCAAAAACGGATGGAAGATTTCGATTATGACATGACCGTGATTGTGATTCCGCAATCTTTGTCGCCAGGCAATGAACAGCGCAATTTCTGGTCGTCCAGCGCGGCCGATACGCGCGGCAGCGATAATTATATGGGCATTAAGAATCCGGCTGTGGACGAGCTGGTTGAAAAAATCATCGCCGCCACGACGCGCGAGGAATTGATTACCTATACCCGCGCGCTCGACCGGATTTTATTGTGGGGTTATTATGTGATCCCGAATTGGCATATTCGCACGCATCGTGTCGCGTATTGGGACAAATTTTCCGCCCCATCGGTGCGGCCAAAATATGCCTTGGGATTTTTGGATACTTGGTGGATCGACGCGGATAAACAAGCCAAGCTGGAAACCCAAAAACAAAACCCCGGCAAGACCTTGATGCCGTCCGAGGAAGGCAAAAGCCGCAAAGGCGCCTGGCTGCTCGTGGCATTATTGGCTCTGTTGGGTTTGGCGTTTATTTACAATAGGCGAAGGTAGAGATTCTAAGCTGCCCTCCCCTTGAGGGAGGGCGCAAAATTTCACCAGAAATTTTGGGGTGGGGACTTCGGTTTATGCCAGTTAGATTATCGATAATATTTTTCACCGCATCCCCACCCCAAACCCGCATCGCGGCTTTGACCCTCCCTCAAGGGGAGGGTCGTTAGAAGTGCAATCACATGTTTAATTGAAATCCTTATAAAATGGTCGTTTATCTTTACCCCTGACCATTCTCTCCGCTACACTCTTTATATGCTCGCCTATATCATCCGCCGCCTGCTGTTGATCATCCCGACTTTGGTGGGGATTATGATCATAAATTTTGCCGTGATTCAGGCGGCGCCGGGCGGCCCGGTTGAACAATTAATCGCGCAATTGCAAGGCAAGAATATGGGCGCTACCGCCCGTATTTCCGGCGGCACCGGCGAGACGCTGAATCAGCATTCCGGCGGCGGAAATTCCACCGGCCAGACGGCCAAATACCGCGGCGCGCAGGGGCTTGATCCCGAATTGATCGCGGAAATCGAGAAAATGTACGGATTCGATAAGCCGCCGATGCAGCGTTTTCTGGATATGATGGCGAAATACGCCGTATTCGATTTTGGCGAAAGTTTTTTCCGCAATCAGAAGGTCACCGATCTTGTGATCGATAAAATGCCGACATCGATCACGCTGGGGCTTTGGACAACGTTGCTCGTTTATTTGATTTCAATCCCGCTGGGCATCGCCAAGGCAACGCGTGCGGGAACGCCATTCGATACCTGGACCAGTATTGTGGTGATTATCGGCTATGCTATTCCCAGTTTTCTGTTCGCCATTTTATTGGTGGTTTTGTTTTCCGGCGGCAGCTTCTTTTCGCTCTTCCCGCTTCGGGGGCTTACGTCCGAAAACTGGGCGCAGATGAACTGGTTTGAACAAATTATCGACTATGCCTGGCATATTACCTTGCCGATTGTGGCGCTGGTTATCGGCGGATTCGCAAGCCTGACCATGTTGACCAAAAATTCTTTTATCGAGGAAATCAATAAACAGTATGTCACCACCGCGCGCGCCAAAGGCTGTACCGAAAACCGCGTTCTGTACGGACATGTGTTTCGCAATGCGATGCTGATTGTGGTCGCCGGTTTTCCCGCGGCGTTCATTTCCATTCTTTTTACCGGATCGTTGTTGATTGAAATTATTTTCTCGCTCGATGGGCTGGGTTTGCTTGGGTTCGAGGCCGCGATTAACCGCGATTATCCCGTCATGTTCGGCACGCTGTATTTCTTTACATTGCTTGGGTTATTAATGAATATTCTGGGCGACGTTCTATATACCGTTATCGATCCGCGCATCGATTTTGAGCGGAGGGCGATGTGAAGCCTCTCTCGCCTTTAACCAAGCGGCGCTTGATCGGTTTCCGGCGCAATAAATTGGGCTATTACAGCCTATGGGTGTTTTTATTTTTATTTATATTATCGCTGTTCGCGGAATTTATCGCTAACGATAAGCCGTTAGTTTTATCCTATAAAGGCCAATTGCATTTTCCGGTGGTGCAGACCTATACCGACCAATATTTTGGCGGCGATTTCACCACCGAAGCCGATTACCGCGATCCAGCGCTGCAAACATTGATCGAGGCCGGTGGCGGGTGGATGATTTGGCCGCCAATTCCATTCCATTACGATACGGTCAATTATAACTTAACCGCACCCGCGCCGACGCCGCCATCATGGGAAAACTGGCTCGGAACCGACGATCAGGCGCGCGATGTGATGGCGCGTTTAATATATGGTTTTCGCATTTCGGTTTTATTCGGCCTGACCCTGACCATTCTAAGTTCTGTCGTTGGCGTCGCCGCCGGTGCTGTGCAAGGATATTTTGGCGGTAAAACCGACCTGTTGTTTCAGCGTTTTATTGAAATCTGGGGTGGATTGCCAGTCTTATATTTGCTGATTATTTTATCCAGCGTGGTGGTGCCGAATTTCTGGTGGTTGCTGGGATTAATGTTATTGTTTTCCTGGATGAATTTGGTCGGCGTGGTGCGCGCTGAATTTTACCGCACCCGCAATTTCGATTATGTCCGCGCCGCACGGGCGCTTGGGGTTTCCGACACAACTATTATGTGGCGCCATATTCTGCCAAATGCGATGGTGGCGACGCTGACATTCTTGCCGTTCGTTTTGAACGCATCGATCACAACCTTGACATCGTTGGATTTTCTGGGTTTTGGCTTGCCGCCGGGATCGGCTTCGCTGGGCGAGCTATTGTCGCAGGGAAAAAACAATTTACAGGCCCCATGGCTGGGCATGACCGCGTTTTTAACGCTGGCTTTTATTCTAACTTTGCTGATTTTTATCGGCGAAGCGGTGCGCGATGCGTTTGACCCTCGTAAAATATGGGGTTCATGATGGCGGAAAACCGGATTCTATCTATTGAAAACCTGCAATTGGAATTTACCCACGGTAAAAAAACCGCGCGCGTGCTGAATGGAATCAATTTGCACATTAATCGCGGGGAAACCGTTGCCTTTGTCGGGGAAAGCGGATCGGGAAAATCGGTTTGCGCATTGTCCATTCTACAATTGCTGCGCGCTGCGCATTATCCGGCCGGAAAGATTATCTGGCAGGGGAACAAGGATTTATTGCATGCGCCGGAACAGGAAATGCAAAAAATCCGGGGCAACCGTATTGCAATGATTTTTCAGGAACCGATGACGGCGCTGAATCCGCTGCATACGGTCGGGCGGCAAATCGCGGAATCCATTTCCCTGCATCAGATTTTATCGCCGCAGAAAGCTGCCGAAAGGATAAAGGAATTGCTGACTTTAACCGGCCTTACCGACACGGCGCGGTTTATGGCGGCTTATCCGCATGAATTGTCGGGCGGCCAGCGCCAGCGTATTTTGATCGCGATGGCGTTAGCGAATAATCCCGATCTACTGATCGCGGACGAGCCGACGACGGCTTTGGACGTAACGGTGCAGGAACAAATACTTTCCTTGTTGCGGGAATTGCAGCAAAAACTGGGCATGGCGTTATTGCTGATCACCCATGATTTAAACATGGTTCGGCGCATGGCCAAACGCGTATATATCCTTAAAAACGGCGAAGTGGCCGAAGGCGGCGAGGTGG
Source organism: Alphaproteobacteria bacterium (assembly GCA_004295055.1). Classification (NCBI taxonomy): domain Bacteria; kingdom Pseudomonadati; phylum Pseudomonadota; class Alphaproteobacteria; species Alphaproteobacteria bacterium. Next base: position 32,848 of record SHNJ01000006.1, read on the forward strand.
CCAATATTTTTGCATCGCCGCAACATCCCTATACCAAGTTATTGCTGAATTCGACGCCAAAAGGCGCGCCGATTCCCCGTGCGCAAGCCGCCGATGAGTTGTTGCGCGCCGAAAATCTGCGCGTTTGGTTTCCAATCAAAAAAGGCGTGTTTAAAAAGACGGTCGGCCATGTCAAGGCGGTTGACGGTATTAATTTCACTCTGCGCGCCGGGCAGACATTGGGCGTCGTGGGGGAAAGCGGATCGGGCAAAACCACGCTAGGCCTTGCGATTTTACGTTTGATTCAGTCAGATGGAAAAATCGTTTATATGGGCCAGGATTTACAGCAAAAAAATTCGGGGCAATTGCGGCCTTTGCGTAAAAACATGCAAATCGTGTTTCAGGATCCTTTTGGCGCGCTAAGTCCGCGCATGACGGTCGGGCAAATTGTCGGCGAAGGGCTTGGCGTGCATGAACCGAATCTAACCGAGGCGGAGCGCGGACGGATGATTGCCGACGCTTTAATTCGGGTTGGATTGAATGTGGAATCCATGGATCGGTATCCGCATGAATTTTCCGGCGGACAGCGGCAACGTATTTCGATTGCGCGCGCGCTGGTATTGAAACCGAAATTGGTGATTTTAGACGAACCCACTTCGGCGCTGGATATGACCACTCAGGCGCAAATTGTCGATCTGCTGCGCGATTTACAGCGGGAAAACGCGCTAACTTATATTTTGATTAGTCATGATTTGCGGGTTGTTAAGGCTTTGTCGCACGACATTCTGGTTTTGCGCGGCGGCCTGGCCATAGAAGCAGGAACGGCAACACAAATTTTAGACGATCCTAAAACCGATTATACCAAGGCGTTAATGAAAGCGGCTTTTGTATAGGGTTTTGGGTATTGGGTTCCGGGTTTTGGGTTAAAAAATAGTTTTCCTAAACCCAAACCCCAAACCCCACTTCTAGGCCGCTTCGCGGATGTGATAGGCGCTTTTTGCAATTTGATCTTGCGCCGTTTTAATCACTTCGGCGAGACCGTTCAGATAGGTCATGCCGTCCGGCGTGCGTTGCACCAAAACGCTGCGTTTATTGGTTTCATCGCGCATACGTCCAATTAAATTCAGTTCCGTCAACCGGTCCAAGGCGCGGGTGATGGCGGGTTTGGTGATGTTCAAATCGGCGGCCAATCCACGCACCGTATGCGGCGGCGGCGTTACATATACGGTCAATAATACGGCGAGTTGGCGCGCGGTTAAATCCGGGCTGTCTTTGCGGACGCCTTCGGATGTGATTAAACGCAATAGATCTAACGCTCCTGCATTATTTAAATTGGATTGCATAAAAATTTCCTTGGATTTGAAAAAGAGGTAAGTATTTGAAAAGTGGGCTCAATTAACCATGTTTAAAGCGCGCTTGCAATAAGGAAAACAATCCACGGATGGTCATTGCCTCGCCGCCCTGTGGCCGGCCTGCACGGTCATTCGCATTCCAGGCATAAAGATCCAAATGAATCCATGGAGTGCCGGGCAAAACGAATTCTTGTAAAAATAATGCGGCGGTGATGCAGCCGGCGAAAGATGAATTGGAAGAATTGTTTATGTCGGCGATTTTGGAATCCAGCATCGTGCGATAATTCTTCCAAAGCGGCATCGGCCACATCGGATCGTCATTGTCGCGGCCAAATCGAATCGCATCGACCAGTAGTGCATCGTCATTACTGAAAAGGGCGGGTAGTTCCGGCCCAAGCGCCACGCGCGCCGCGCCGGTTAATGTCGAAAAATCAATCATCATATCGGGTTTTGCTTGCGACCCTTCCCACAAACAGTCCGCCATCACCAAACGTCCTTCGGCATCGGTATTGCCGATTTCAACGGTCATACCCTGGCGTGATTTGATAATATCCAGTGGACGAAATGCGTTGCTGGCGATGCTGTTTTCCACAGCCGCGATCATCACGCGCAGATTCACCGGCAAATTCAATTGCATGATCATGTGGGCGAGACCCAACGCATGCGCCGCGCCGCCCATATCCTTTTTCATAATCAGCATATTGGCGTCGTTCTTGATATCGAGTCCGCCAGTATCGAAACAAACGCCTTTGCCGACCAAAACCAGCTTTTTATGTTTCGGGTTTCCCCAGGTCAGGTCGATCAAGCGCGGTTCTTGCGGCCCGGCGCGGCCAACCGTATGGATCAGGGGATAATTCTGCGCCAGTAATTGATCGCCAACGGTGATTTTGATTCTTCCGCCATGTTGCCGCGCCATATTGGTTGCAATCATGCCTAAGTTTTCTGGGCCCATATCCTCGGCTGGGGTGTTGACCATATCGCGGATTAAATAAATTGCCTGCGCGGTGGCGGACAATTTTGCGGCATCCATTTTTTTCGGTGCAACCAAATTGGCCGGCAATTTTTTCGCTTTTTTATAGCGGGTGAATTGATACGCGCCCATCGACCATCCCAGACATAAATCGGATAATTGCGCCGGTGTAAAATCGTTTTGATTGGCGATAGCATAAGATCCGCCGGGCAGGGACATCGGCAATCCTGAAATGCTCCAGACCGATAATTCATCGTAACTGACAATCGCGCCGGCTACATCCCCCTTGGCGCCAGGCAACGTCGCCATCGCAAGTCCGCCAGGCTGGTAATTCATGTTCGCCAGCCAATTTTGCGCGGCTTTGTTTTGCTTTTTCAGCCAGGATTTGTAATCGGCTTTGGATACAACATGCAAAGGTTTTGCCTTGGATGCGCTGGATACGATCCCATTTGGCAAATGCGTGGCGGATTCGGCGGATAATTTTTTCATGAAAAATTCTTTTCACAGGGGTATGAAGACTAGAAATACTTTGCATAATTTAGGCAATCATTTCAAATATTTGTGTCATATCCCAAATATTATCATCATGGGGCATGATCTGGCCGCCATTCTTGCCTTGAAATTACCGGAATTTTCACCACATAATAAGTGTAATAAGGTTTATAGTTATAAAACTTATAAAGCAAAGGAACGGCGAGACATGAGCAATCCCTTCGATGAATTGGAATTCCTGGATGATGCAGACGATATGGAGCTTGCGCCAGAAGCGCCAGTAACGCGCGTTACCGCTCCCAAAATCGATCTAAGCCGCTTGGGTGTCAATCACGTTGCCTATGTAAAGCCGGGGGTTGTGAATGGGGTCAATGGTTTTACCATTTATGCCGCCGACGGCACGCCCGTCGCCATGGCCGCCGACCGCGTGATGGCGGACGCCGCCATTATGCAAAGCAATATGCATCAGGTCAGCGTCCACTAATCTTTTGATTTAATTCGCCGCTTTGGCGAATACCGATTGGATTCCGGCGCCGTTTTTGGCTTGGCGCAGTTCGGTTTTCGCGCCTTCGTCCTTGAACACTTTGGCGATTTGCGACAGCGCCTTCAAATGGTCGGCACCGGCCGATTCCGGCGCCAGCAAGGTGAAAATCAAATCGACCGGTTTTTCATCGACCGATTCGAAATCGACTGGCGTCGATAAACGCACGAACACACCGTGAATTTTATTCAGATTCGGAAAACGGCTGTGCGGGATGGCAACGCCATCGCCGGTGCCGGTGGTGCCTAAACGCTCGCGCTGCAACAACGCATCAAAAATTTCTTTCTCATGCAAGCCGGATTTTTTCGCGCCATAGGCGGCTATTTTTTCCAGCAACTCGCGCTTACTGCTGGCTTCGATATCAACCACAATCGAATCCGGCGATAAAATATTGGAAATATTCATCACGATACCTTTGTTATATTTATTTTAGCTGGCTTTCGCGGCCGGCTTTTTGCCGGTGGCCGTGTTGCTGGGATCGATCCAGCCGATATTGCCGTCCGGACGGCGGTAAATCACGTTCATGCCGCCATTGGATTTATTTTTAAACACAATCGCCGGGTAACCGGACAAATCCATGCGCATTACCGCCTCGCTGACGGTCAAGGTTTCGATTTGGGTGGTCATTTCCGCGATTACCAATGGCTGTTCCGGCGCTTCGTCCTGGGATTTTTCGTGGCCGGCGCCAGCCAATACGAATTTCTGTGCTTCGATCATTTCCGCCATTTCTTCGTGGGTCGGCGCGCTGCGCGTGTCTTTCAGCTTATTTTTATAACGGCGCAGGCGGCCATTGACGCGGCTTAACGCCATATCGAAAGCGATATAGGCATCGTCCGCTTCGCCATGGCCTTGTACCATGATGTTACGGCCAACATGAACCTGGATATCGGTTTGAAAGCCATGATTGTGTTTGTCGAATACGATATGCGCTTCGATAGCGCGGCTGAAATATTTTTCAGCGACTTCTTGCAATTTGCTGGTGGCGTGGTCACGCAGCGATTCACCCACATTCATATGGCGGCCAGTAACGGAAATTTTCATATTTTAGAACCCTATGGTTATTGGAAATTATATTATCGTAAGGTTTTGCCTCAACGCCACAATGGCGCTATTCCTCTGAAACCTAATGTCCCGGGTTGCGTTCGTCAAGTCGAAACGACCATGATTAAGTAATTGATTTTTATGCCTTTAATGCAGCACGGCGGCGGCGATCCGCACTCGATGGTATATTCATTTGCTCGCGGTATTTGGCAATTGTGCGCCGCGCCACGTCAATTCCTTCGGCATGAAGCATGGCGACGATCTTGTCGTCCGATAATGGTTTTTGCGGCGGTTCGGCTTCGATCAGGGTTTTGATCTTGTGCCGCACGCTTTCCGATGCCATGGCCATTTTGCCATCGCCGCCGGAAACCGCCGCGCTGAAAAAATACCGCAATTCGAAAATGCCGCGCGGGGTTGCCATATATTTGTTGGTGGTCACCCGGCTGATGGTGGATTCGTGCATTCCAACCGCTTCGGCGATTTCGCGGCGGACCAGCGGACGCAGATATTCGATGCCATAATTGAAAAACGCTTCCTGGTGGCGCACGATTTCGCTGGAAACTTTTAAAATCGTTTGCGCGCGTTGGTGCATTGCCTTGACCAGCCAGTTGGCGGCTTGGAATTTATCGGACAGATATTTTTTTTCTTCCTTGCTGCGCGCGCCCTTTTTAACCTGGGTATAATAGCGGTTATTGATCAAAACCCGCGGCAAGGTTTCGGAATTCAACTCCACATGCCATCCCCCGCCTTTTTGCTGGCGCAAATAAATATCGGGAATTAGCGTATGCGCTTCCTCGCGCTTGAAATTCTCGCCCGGCTTTGGATTCAGTTCCTTGATTTCGGCGATCATGTCTTTTAAATCGTCCGGCTCGCACCCGACCAGTTTTTGCAATTCGGCGATTTTATGCGATCCCAGCAAATCCAAATGCGCCAGGAATTTTTGCATCATCGGGTCCAGGCGGTTTTTTTCCCGCAATTGCAACGACAGGCATTCGGCCAAATTGCGCGCGAACACCCCTGGCGGATCAAATTGCTGCAAGCGCAGCAAGGTGAATGTCACGCGTTCGATGGTACATTCTAGGGCCTTGGCAACGCTGTCCAAATCGCCGCGAAAATAACCGGCGTCATCCAGCATGTCGACCAAATAGGCGGCGATAATCCGGTCGCCGGCATCGTCCAGATCGACCGCGATTTGATCCAGCAAATGATCGCGCAAACTCACTTCGTGGGCCAATTTATCCTGAAAACTGTAATCATCGTCGGAAAAATTATGGCTGGCGCCGCTGCCTTCCCAAGACGCCAGATTGATGCCGGTGGCATCGTTGGCGCCTTCGCCTTCCCAATCATTTTCATAATTGCCGCTGGAAGACGCTTCGGAATCGAAATTCTTATCGGTGCCGATTTCCGCGGTTGTTCCCACGGGCGCCGGAATGTCGCCGCCGCCCTGATCCATCGGATTTTCGGCCAAGGCCTGTAAATTATTGTCTTCGGCAATTTCGCCTTCGCCGTCGGATTTTTCCAGTAATGGATTTTGTTCCAGTTGCTGTTCGACAAATTCCATCAGTTCCAGATTATTCATCTGTAACATTTCGATCGCCTGCTGCAATTGCGGCGTGATCGTCTGGACTTGTTGTCCACGAATGTCGAGGCGTTGTTTCATATCAGGTTTCAGGTGTCCGGTATCAGGTTCCAGGTGTCAGAATCGGGCATTTTTTAAACCCGGCACCTGGCACCTGATACCCGAAACTTTACTATAGGCTAAACCGGTCGCCTAAATAAACCCTGCGCACGTTCTGGTCGTTGACAATTTCATTTGGCGTGCCTTCCATCAACACGCTGCCAGAATGGATAATATAGGCCCGGTCAACGATATCCAGCGTTTCCCGCACATTGTGATCGGTAATCAGGACGCCAAGGCCGCGTTTTTTCAAATGCAGGATCAATTCGCGGATATCATGCACCGCAATAGGATCGATACCGGCCAATGGTTCGTCCAGCAAAATGAAAGACGGCTTGCTGGCAAGCGCCCGGGCAATTTCGGTACGCCGGCGTTCACCGCCAGACAGGGCCATGGCCGGCGAGCGGCGGATATGCTGGATCGAAAATTCCGAAAGCAGGCTTTCCAGCATTTGTTCGCGTGCTTCGATATCGGGTTCCGAAATTTCCAGAATCGAGCGGATATTGTCTTCGACCGAAAGTCCGCGGAAAATAGACGCTTCTTGCGGCAAATAACTGATGCCTTTGCGAGCCCGGCGATACATCGGCAAAAATGTAATATCCTCGCCATTTAGGCGGATATGTCCGGTGTCCGGTTTAATCAGGCCGGAAATAATATAAAAACAAGTCGTTTTACCGGCGCCATTGGGGCCAAGCAGCCCGACAATCTCGCCATGCTTCAATTTGATTTTGATGTTGCGCAGAACCTGGCGGCCTTTATACGCCTTGGACAAATTGTCTATTTCCAAACCTTGATTGTTGGCAACCAGACGCGGCGTCTCGCCGTTTTTTTTCTGCTTATGGTTTTTATTCTTAGCCATGAATCGTTAAAAAGTTCCCGCTTTTTTGGCGCGGTCCGGAATAACCAGTGCGCGTACCCTTTTTATACCCTGGCCGCCATCTTTGCTGCCCAGCAGGCGGCTTACGCCGGTTTTGGTATTCATCTCGGCATAATCGCCCTGCAATTGGTTGGGGCCTTGGGTTAATTTAACATTGCTTTTCAAGGTTGCAAGCCCTTGCGCCATATCATAGGTGGCTTCATCGGCAGTGGCCAGATTGCCATCCGACTGCACTTTTACATTGCCTTTGGCGTCGATGCGGTGAATGCTTAGTTTATTGGCGTCGCCGTTGCCGGTGAAATGCGCCGATATCGCATCGGCGGACAACCGGTTCTTGGCTTGTTCCACAACCGCGTTTCCGCGCGCAACCGCCAGATTTTTACTTTGCCAGAATTCGATGCGTTCCTGGGCGGTTAATTTGGCGGTCGGCGACAGCAATTGCATTGTCTTGCCCGTCATTACAAACGCGCCTTGATCCAGATCGTAATAAGCTTCGTCGGCGATAACTTTGTTTTGCTGTACGGTAATGCGCACATTCCCCGATGCTTCCAGTTTATATAATTCAAAACTGCCATTGCCTTCGCCGCCGCGATAATAGCCGCGCAATTCATCGGCGATCACGTCCATATCGCCGCTGCTGGCGTGAGCATTGCCACGGGCAATATAAACATTTTCTTTCTTATGCCATTCCAGGCCGTTATCGGCTTCGATTTGAATCGGACTTTTTTGATTGGGGGAAATGAAACCAAGTCCTTGCGCCGGCTGCGCCAGCACGGCGCTGGCGTAAAGCGCCATCAATCCTGCAAATAAATATGAAGCGAATTTATTCATGAAGTTTTGGTGTTTGGTTTAATCTTGCCTTTAGGTAGCAAATTTACCTTCACTTTGCCACGTAAAATCACCTGATTGCCGTCATCTTTGGCTTCAAAACCGGATGCCGTGAAAGATCCTTGCGGACTGCGCCCGGAAATCGCACTATCGCTCCACAAGATGCCTTGCGCAAAATCGGCGTACGCCACATCGCTTTTAATTTCATAACCGCTATTGGTGCGGATTACGATATCGCCTTGGGTCGACATGCCGTGGCGATTGCGCCAGTAAGTCGATTTGTTGGCGGAAACGAAAATAGTGGTGTTGTTTTGCGATTGAATATCGATTTTCAAATCTTTTAAATTGATGGCATTAGCGTTTTCCGGCGATGGCGCAGCCGCCGCCGCACGAATTGTATAGGATAATCCGTTATTGGTGGTGCCGGTATAACGCGGCCCAACGATCAAGGACGCTTGCGGCGCTTCTTCCATAACGTTTTCGGTGGTCAGGCTGAAACGATTTTCATTTTCGATCAGATTCGGCCAGACGGTGATGGTCAGCAAAATCGCAACTGCCAGGGCCGGCAAAACAATTTTCAGCCAATATACGATTTCCGAATAATGGCTGCCGCCCAACAATACCTGGGCGCGCGGCGTGTATTCGAACCGCGCCGGTTTCTGGCCGGCTGTTTTCGACGCGGGTTTTTGCTTTAATGGACGAGCCATTACATCACTCCGGCGCGCAAGCAATCGTGAATATGGATAATGCCTTGCAATTCATCGTCATCGATCACGAATAAAGTCGTGATCGATTTTTGATTCATAATTCCCAACGCCTCCGCTGCCAGTGCCTTTGACGAAATCGTGCGCGGGTTCGGCGTCATCACTTCGGTGGCGGAAAGGGTCAGGAAATTGTCGCTCATATGGCGGCGCATATCGCCATCGGTAATGACGCCCAGCAATTTGCCGCGCTTGTCGATAACTCCGGCGCATCCGAATTTTTTGGAACTGATGGTAATCAAAACGCTGCTCATCAAATCTTCCGGCTTTACCAGCGGCAATTCGGCGCCGGTATGCATTAATTTTTCAACTCTCATCAAGCGTTGACCTAGTTTTCCGCCCGGATGGATTTCGCGGAATTGTTCCGGTGAAAATCCTTTTTGTTCCAGCAGGCAGACCGCCAGCGCATCGCCCAGGGCCAGGCTCATGGTTGTCGATGTGGTTGGAGCCAATCCCATCGGACATGCCTCGGCAGCGTCGGGCAATTGCAATACGACATCGGCCGCCGAACCCAGGCTGCTTTGCAGATTTTTGGTTATGGCAATCACCGGAATAGCAAACCGTTTGGCATAGGCGATAATGTCGCCCAATTCGGGCGCTTCGCCGGAATTGGAAATTGCCAGCACCGCATCGTCCGATGTAATCATACCTAAATCGCCGTGGCTGGCCTCGCCGGGGTGTACATACTGCGCCGGGGTTCCAGTCGATGCAAAAGTGGCCGCCAGTTTGCGCGCCACATGGCCGGATTTGCCAATGCCGGTGACAATGACCCGGCCTTTGGTTTTCATCAATAAACTGATGGTGGCGGCAAAATTCTGATTTAGCGTTTTTTGTAATTCGGCAAGACCGGCAATTTCGGTTTGAATAACGGTCTGGGCTCGTTCTAAAACCGAGCCGCTCATCGCATCGTTGGCGACGATCAATTTCAAAGCCTGGCTACTTGGTTTTTGGCCCATTTTCTACCTTTACGCCTTTATATAGTAATCGTTGATTGCGGTTTAAATCCGGTCGTTCCCTAAGTTATTGATATTTATATATATTATCAATAATTTCGCCCAACATAACAGGCAGGGCAAGATTATGCCTGAAACCGGACCAAAGGTCAAGAAACTGCGCTTTTTTGGAAATAGAAGGTTAATTTTAAAAAATTAGACCCGGTCGCTGGAATGATGGGCGAACAGGGCGTTGGTGTTAATGCCCTCGGCTTCGATCAGGCCGTTATTGACAACCGTATCGAAGGCGCGTTCCGCAACATTCAACAATCCATCGCGTTTCAATAATTCGGTCAGACGATCCATCAAATCATGCAAATGTAAAACATCGGTAACGGCGTATTTCAATTGCGCGTCGGTCAATTTTTTCGCGCCCCAATCGGATTTTTGTTTTTCCTTGTTTACTTCGATGCCCAAAATATCCTTGCAAATATCGTTCAATCCATGGCTGTCGGTAAAACGCCGCGCCAGTTTGCTGGCGATTTTAGTATCGAAAATCGGGCCGGTTTCGGCGCCCAGATAATATTTTAAATAGGCAATGTCGGTTTGCCCGAAATGAAAAATTTTCAAGGTCTTTTTATCTTGCAGTAATTTTTTTAAATTCGGCGCATTGTATTGATTCGCCGCGAATTGCACCAAATGCGCCTTGCCTTTGCGGCCCTGCAATTGCACCAGGCACAGCCGGTCGCGGCCGACTTTTAACCCCATCATTTCGCAATCAACGGCAACTGGACCGTTAAATTTGACGGTGGGTGGCAAATCATTTTGGTGCAGGGTGAAATTAGTCATAAGGATCCTTATAGAAATTAAGCAGCGGTTTTCCCAGCCGTAACCTTTGATTGCGCCAGTCCGCCTACGTTCCTTTGGAACTTCGGCGCGGCAGCCTTCGACTTATGTTAATTAAAACGGACGAAGGCTGGTGCCCAGAAGAGGACTCGAACCTCCATGATGTTACTCACTGGTACCTGAAACCAGCGCGTCTACCAATTCCGCCATCTGGGCGTGCGCGGAATGTCGCGCAAATAAGGGGTTATTGTCAAGCGGCTTTACTATGCTGGCGTTGACGGATTTCTTGAATTTTTCGGGTAATATGCGCCGGAGCCCCGATATCCCGGCCTTGGCGGGCTAAATGTTCCCGGCGCGCTTCTTTTTTTGCAATCCGGGGTTCCAAATTTGTTTGCCGTGCAGAAGATCGGGTATAGAGCCGTTGATAATCAAACAGCCTGCCAAATTCTATAAGGCGCGAATCTAAATCCACAAGATTTCCGGTTGCACCCACCGGCATCATCAAATCAGCCACCGTTTTGGCCGGAGTTAAAGCGGATTCCAATTCTAGAAAATCGTGCAAGCGGCAGCTTGATTTGTCCTGAGTTGAGGGTATCAAACGGACTTGATCGTCCGGAGTTACGGAAACATCGATAGAAATTCCCGTCACTGTCCGTAAATCGCGGCAATATTTTAATATTTTTTGAATGCTGATGGTTGGCATGCCGGTTAAAAAAGGTTCAATTCCGGCAGGGGAGATAGGATCGATCCATAGCCGGATTTTATTATTTAGCAGGATCGTAAATTTTACACGATGCTCGATGGCTTCCAATCCGGTCTGCGCATCTAGAAAAATATTTTGTGCGCCAGAGTATAAAGCGCCGTGGCATTTTATTTGTTCCGCGGCCATCTCGCCGTATCTTTCCATGAAACCGGCCCTATGCATCCGGCGGGTTATCAAATTTTTTAAAGCCAGAATTTCTTCGGGACGGCCGGGAATATCCGGCAGCTCCATCAAAAGATCGCGTGTTCCTAAGATGTGGACGCTCATGGTTTGTTCCCTAAAATTTCTTGTGCGCGTTTTAATGGGGCGCTTTGCTTAATATACAAAACCAATAAGAATATACCTTATAGCAATACGATTGTAAAACCGGCGCAAAACGATTGTTATTTTATAAAATAAAGGCTAAATAAGAAATAGTTTCAATTACTTAATAAGTGGCATCATGTCTTCTCACACCCATTCCAAAATCGTCGTTTTCGGCGGCTCCGGTTTTATCGGCCGTTATGTGGTGAAACGTTTGGCTGCGCTTGGCGCGGTGATTGCCGTGCCGACGCGCAATGTCGAAAAAGCCAAATTTTTACGCACGTTCGGCGATGTCGGTCAGATCGCGCCGATTGCATGCGAGATAAGCAACGAGGCTTCGTTGCGCGCGGTAATAAAAAATGCGGATGCGGTAATTAATCTGCCGGGCATTTTATTCGAAAGCGGCAAAAGCAAATTCGATTCGGTGCATCATAAAATTCCGATGAACATCGCGGCGATCTCCCGCGAGTGCGGCGTGAAAACGCTGGTGCATATTTCGGCGATCGGCGCGGATGAGAATTCCAATTCCGCCTATGCGCGCAGCAAGGCGAAGGGAGAGCGCGCCGTGGCGCGCGAATATTCCGGCGCGGTGATTTTGCGGCCCAGCATTGTGTTCGGCCCGGAAGACAACTTTTTCAATCTGTTTGCCGGCATGGCGCAATTGTTCCACATGCTGCCATTGATCGGCGGCGGCCAGACAAAATTCCAGCCCGTTTATGTCGGCGATGTTGCCGATGCGGTTGTTGCCGCGATATTCAACGATGCCGCGCGCGGCAAAATTTACGAATTGGGCGGCCCCAAAATTTACACTTTTGCGGAATTGATGCAAATTATGCTGCGGCAAACGGGACAAAAAGCCTGTTTGATTTCGGTGCCGTTCTGGTGGGCAAAGGTCAAGGCCGCGTTCTTGCAGCTAATGCCAAGGCCGCTTTTGACCATTGATCAGGTGCGCATGCTGGAAAAAGACAATCTGGTCGGCGGTTCGGTTTTAAAATTAAAAGATCTTGGCATAACGCCAACCGCGCTCGAAGTGATTCTGCCTTCGTATCTGGACCGCTATAAAACCGGCGGACGGATGGGGAACACCGATCAGGCGGCCTAGGCGAACCACAATAAAATAACCGCGCCTAAGGCGATGCGGTAAATCGAAAATATTTTTAAAGACGTGTGCTGCAACAGCCGCATCATAAACGCGATCGCTAAAAAACCAAACACGAAGGACAGTCCGATTCCCATGGCCAGTTCGTTGATGGGAACGGGGCCAGCATATTCCATCAAATCCTTTCCCGCCAGCAGCGCGGCGCCGCCGATGGTTGGAATCGCAAGCAACATTGAAAATCGCGCCGATTCGAACCGATTCAATCCCAAAAATCGCGCGGTGGTAATGGTAATGCCGGAACGGCTGACGCCCGGAATAATGGCCAGCGCCTGCGCCAGGCCAATCATCATGACGCTGCGCCAGTTCAGATGATCGACTTTGTGAATGGTTTTTCCAAATTGATCGGCGATGCCCATCAATATGCCGAATACGATTAAATTTATGGCGATGAAATGCGGCGAACGCAAACCGTCCGGATAAAAATGTTTATAGATAAGGCCAAAAATAACTGCCGGTATTGTGGCGACAATTAAATATACCGCGACGCGAATTCCCAAATTGACCTTGCGGTTTAAAAACCAGTCGATCGTATCGCCGATAATCATCGCCACGTCACGGCGGAAATAGCAAAGCACCGCCAGCAATGTGCCGAAATGCACGGCGATATCGAAATGCAGTCCTTGATCCGGCCAGCCGGTAAAAAAGGGAACCAGAATCAAATGCCCCGAACTGCTGACCGGCAGGAATTCCGTCAGACCTTGAACCGCGGCAAGAACTAAAATTTGCAGAAAACTCATAAGGCACCGTACATGAAATATCTATTCTAAGCCATAACCCCAGTTTCGTATAATCCTCAACTATAAAGAATATTATGGCAAAAATATTTTTTACTCTGTACCAGTTGGGGATTACGCTATACCCTAAGGAATGCGCACTTTATACCATATCTGGCTGTCCCCTTTTTGCCGCAAGGTCCGTTTTTATATGGCGGAAAAATCCTTGCCGTTTGAATTGAAGGTGGAAAAAATTTGGGAACGGCGCACGGAATTTTTTACGCTCAATCCCGCCGGCGAGGTTCCGGTTTTGGTCGATCAAGACGGCAAGGCGATTGTCGATGCCAACGCGATTTGCGAATATCTCGAAGAAACTTACGCCAGTCCAAATTTATTGGGCCACGATCCGCATGCGCGTGCGGAAACGCGCCGCCTGATTGCGTGGTTCGACGGAAAATTCAACCGCGAGGTTAGCGCCTATCTGGTCGATGAAAAAATGATGAAACGTTTTGTGGGTTTGGGCGAACCGAACTCGCACGCGATCCGCGCCGGCAAGGCGAATATCGGCCACCATCTCGATTATATTTCTTACTTGATCGAACGGCGCAACTGGCTGGCAGGAGATCAGTTTACTTTGGCGGATATTGCGGCGGCGGCGCATTTGTCCTGTATCGATTATTTGGGCGATGTGCCGTGGGACAATCATCCTGTCGCCAAGCAATGGTATATGCGGATTAAATCGCGCCCGGCGTTTCGCGGACTTCTGGCGGATCATATTCCCGGCGTGCCGCCGCCCAAACACTACGCGCAGTTGGATTTTTAACGCGAAGCGATAGGTGTAATATTTTCTCGCCGCAACTGAGTTAGCAATTCGTTGAAACCAATTTTCCCCGGGCTGCTGGTCATAAATATCGGATGCGATTTATAAAAATCCGTATCGCTAATCAATCTTTGTTGATTTGGATTGAGCGCTCCGTTCAGCACTTTCCCGGGAACAACCTGACCGTTTGGCAGCGGGTTAAGTCTAATCAGGTAGTTTTGTGAATAATGATGACCAGTCCAGTTTGCATAAAGGCTGTATCCCAGAACGTACTGCGGATCGCGAGTTTGATAAAGATAAAGGCTGGTATGCGGTTCGGGGGCACTATACCACTTTAATGCTGGAACAAGTCCGCAGTATCCGGCCAGAGCAGAAATAAAAATCCATAATGCTTGCTTATACTTCTTTCGCATCACCGGATGATATCCTCAATCGATTTAAAAATCCAGTCTATGTCCTGCGGACGGCTTAGCCGGTGATCGCCATCTTTGATCAGATGAATTTGCACATTGTCGCTTTCGACTTTTTCAGAAATGCGGCGTGAAAATTCCCAAGGCACATCGACATCGTTCATGCCATGAATCAACCGGACCGGGCAGGCGACGGGCAGCGTTTCGCGCGCCAGCAATAAATGCTTGCGACCATCTTCGATCAATTGTTTGGTGAATGGTGTTGGTTCCGTATCGTATTTTGGTGGTTCGTAAAACACGCCGTCTTTCAATAATTTTTCGCGGGCGCCTTCGCTGATGACGTTCCAAATCAATTCTTCGGTGAAATCCGGCGCGCTGGCGATGCCAACCAGACCGGCGACACGTTCCGGACGCAGCAAGGCAAGATGCAATGTAATCCATCCGCCCATGCTCGATCCTACAAGAATTTTTTTACCCACCGTGTGGTTGTCCAGAATATACAATGCGTCTTTGATCCATTGGCCGATCGTACCATCGATAAATTTTCCATCCGACTGTCCGTGACCACTGTAATCAAATCGCGTCAATCCATGTCCGGTTTTTTGCGCCCATTCTGCTAACGCCGTCGCTTTGCTGCCATTCATGTCGGACCGGAAGCCGGTTAAAAATAAAATGCCTGGCTGTGATTGTTTTGCCGCAATGGCGGAAATCGTTTGGTAAGCGAGGCGATGAGGTTGCGCCGCTGCATATTGCACATTCTGGTTTAGGGCCGTTTTTAGTTGATAGTTTGGATTATTCATCACTATTCCCGCATTTTTATGTCATTCCAGGCGGATAAGCTTATACACCAAAAAGCCTTTTTATGCTATGTCTAAGCGCATGAAATTGGCGATCTCGAAACAGGCTCCAACGGTTTTACAAATTTTACCGGCACTGATCAGCGGCGGTGTAGAACGCGGCACGGTCGATATGGCCGCATATATTGTGCAGCAGGGATGGAATGCAATCGTAGTATCGTCGGGCGGGCCGATGGCGCATGAAGTCGAACGGGCCGGCGGCAAGCACATTGCTCTGCCGGTGGATTCCAAAAATCCGTTGCAAATTTTGTGGAATGCGCGCGTGCTGGCGAAAATCATCCGCGACCGCAATGTCAGCATTATCCATGCGCGCTCGCGCGCGCCTGCTTGGAGCGCGTTCAAGGCCGCGCGCAAAACCGGCACGCCGTTTGTGACCTCGTTTCATGGCGCTTATAATTTTACCGGCAAGGTCAAGCGTTGGTACAACAGCATCATGACGCGCGGCGCGCGCGTGATCGCGGTGTCGCATTTTATAGAATCGCATATTGCCGCGAATTACGATATCGATCCGGATAAAATCGATGTCGTGCCGCGCGGCATTGATTTATTGCGGTTCGATCCCGTGCGCGTGCATCGCGATCGCGTGATCAAGCTTGCCGGCGAATGGAATATTCCCGACGACAAGCCGATCATCATGTTGCCTGGCCGCATTAGCCGCTGGAAAGGCCAGCGCGAATTGCTGATGGCGTTATCGAAATTGCCGCATAAAAATTTTTACTGCTTGTTCGTGGGATCGGATCATGGCCATGAATCGTACCGCCAGGAAATCGAACGTCTGGTGAGCGAATTGCAATTGGAAGGCCTGGTAAAATGGGTCGGCGAATGTAAGGACATGCCCGCCGCGTATTTATTGGCCGATGTTGTGGTGTCGGCCAGCATTGAACCAGAGGCGTTCGGCCGCGTGGTGGTCGAAGCGCAAGCGATGGGCCGCCCGGTGATCGCGACCAACCATGGCGGTTCGGCAGAAACGATTATCGATGGCGAAACCGGTTTGTTGTATCCGGCGGACGATATCAATGCGCTGTCGCAAATGATCGGCAAGGTTCTGACTTTAAACGCCCAGGCCCGGGAACGTCTGGCGGAAACGCAAATGGCGCATGCGCGCGCGCATTACAGCCGCGAACAAATGTGCGAAGGCGAATTCGCCGTTTATAAAAAAGTTTTGTCTAAGGCCCGTAAAAAATCCAACGCAGCATAGGAGATCATCATGCGCAATCATCTTCTTACTCTCGCCATAGCCGTTATCATGTGCTGGCTACTGGTGCAGGCGACCTTGCCCAAGATCAATGAATTTCTTCCGGAGCACGTGGCAAAAGAAAGCGCTTTCGACCGCGTGATGCGCAGTCAAGCGCTGCATTGCGGTTATGGCGTTTGGGCGCCGATTATGATTAAAGACGCCAATACCGGCGCAATGTCCGGGATTTTTTACGACTATATGGATGCGATGGGTAAATCGCTGAATTTGAAAATTCAGTGGACCGAAGTTTCTTGGAGCGATTTTGCAGCCGATCTCGCATCCGGTAAGATCGACGCGATGTGCGCCGGAATCTGGCCGACAGGTACGAAATCGCGCGCCATGGATTTCACCGCGCCGATTTATTATGTGGCGATTCACACATTTGCGCGCGCCGACGATACGCGGTTCGATCACGCGCTGGATAAAATAAACAGCAAAGATATCACTATTGCTTCGATGGATGGAGAGATATCGAATATCATCGCCTCGGCGGATTTTAAAGACGCGAAATTATTATCCTTGCCTTCCAACGCGTCGCAACCGCAGATTTTGTTGAACGTCGCAACCGGCAAGGCGGATGTTACATTTCAAGACGCCGCGACCGGACAGGATTTTATGAACGCGAATCCCGGCAAGGTGAAAATGGTGCCGGGCGGCGAATTCATCCGTACTTTCGGCAATACCATTGCCGTCGCCAAAGGGCAGGATGAATTGAAAGATATGCTGAATACCGCGTCGGCGGAATTGTTGCAAAGCGGCGTTGTGGATGGCATTATTAAAAAATATGAAAAATACCCGGGATCTTTCTACCGCGTCGCCAAACCCTATCAGCCGCCTGAAATAAAATAGGAAAAAATATCATGATGAAACCGCATCTGTTGACGCTCGCTTTGGCGGTGATTATCGCCTGGCTGATGATGCAATCGTTTCAGAGCGTCACGATGAAGCACAGCCGCGGCGCGGAAAATAATGCCTATGAGCGCGTTATCAAATCCGGCACGTTGCGTTGCGCCTATAGTTTATGGGAACCGGCGGTAATGCGCGATCCCAATACCGGCGAAATGTCCGGCCTGATTTACGATTTCATGCAAGAAGTCGGCAAGGCTCTGAATATCAAGGTGGAATATAATTTGGAAGTGCCATGGGATTCCGTTCCAACCGCCTTAAAAACCAACAAGGCCGATGCGCATTGCGCCGGTATTTGGGCAACCGCCGCGCGCGGCCGGGTGATGGCGTTCAGCAATCCATTATTTTTCTCGCCGGTAGTGGCGTTTGCTCGCGCCGATGATGGGCGGTTCAATTTCAATCTCGATAATATCAACAAGCCCGATATTACTATTGCGATTTCGGATGACGATATTACCACTGAAATTTATTCGCATGATTTCCCAAACGCCAAAAAATATGAATTGCCTTTATTCTCGCCTCCCGAAGAATTGTTTTTAGCCATTGCTTCGCGCAAGGCCGATGTCACCATCAATAATCCATCGCGTTTGCAGACTTTTAATAAAAATAATCCCGATCAAGTTAAAGTCATTCCGAATTACACGCCGTTGCGGATTTTTCCAAATGTAGTGGCGGTCGATATTCGCGAAGTGGAATTGCAAAATATGTTAAACACAGCCATCGAACAATTATTGAACAGCCGTGCCATGGAAAAAATCGCCGCCAAATATAAGGCCAAAGGTTTCGATATGAGTTTCATGGTCCCTGCCAACCGCGGCTATTCGTGGGAGGGACATTGATATTATATAATAAGCTACCCTCCCCTTGAGGGAGGGTCAAAAATGCGATAGCATTTTTGGGGTGGGGACATGATGGTGAATATTACGAATCACTTTATTGTTTAAATAGAAATCCCCACCCCAAAATTTCTGACGAAATTTTGCGCCCTCCCTCAAGGGGAGGGCAGCTAAAAAAGAAAGATCTGCAATTGTTTGGAACAAACCATGCCTAATAAAATCCTCGTCATCAAACACTCCGCCCTTGGCGATTTTGTGCTCGCCACCGGGCCGATGAAGGCAATCCGTGCGCATCATCCGAACGCGCATATCACGTTGCTGACCACTAAAACATTCGCTGGGTGGGGGCGGGATTGCGGCTGGTTCAACGATGTAATCATCGATTCGCGGCCGCCAATTTCAAAATTCAAACAATGGCTTGATTTACGCGCCGATGTGCGTGGGCGCCAATTCGACATGGTGTATGATTTGCAAACATCCAGCCGGACCAATTTGTATTTTTATTTTTGGCAGCCACATAAGATGCAATGGAATGGCGCGGCAAAATTAGCCTCGCACCCGCATACCAATCCACGCCGTGCGGAAATGCACACTACCGACCGCCACCGCGAACAATTGGCGCTGTCCGGTATTGCCAATGTACCGCCACCCAATTTGGATTGGATGCGCGCCGATATTTCCAAATTTAATTTGAATCGGCCTTATGTACTTCTCGTTCCGGGCGGTTCTGCGCACCGGCCGCAAAAACGCTGGCCGGTCGAATACTATATAAAGGCGGTGGAATTTATTAACGCGAACGGAGTCATACCGGTATTGCTGGGCGCTACCGCCGATTTGGATGTGGTGGAACCGATTGCCGCCGCTTGTCCCTATGCCGTGAACCTTTTGAATAAAACCAATTTTGCCGAAATCGTCGAATTGGGACGGCATGCCGCCGCCGCCATTGGCAACGATACCGGGCCAATGCATATGGTCGCCCCGACCGGTTGCCCGTCGATTGTGCTGTTTTCCCATGATTCGGACCCCGCCCGTTGCGCCCCAAAAGGGCCTGGAACAGGCCAAAATGTTACAATTTTGCGCGAATTTCACTTGAAAGACTTGCAACCAGACGCAGTTCTTGCCATTCTAGGCCCCTTATTAACTAATAATCAGAGGCACAATGGCGTCCACAGCGCAAGCAGCGCAGCAAACGCGTAATATGATTAAAATTACTTTACCCGACGGCAATGTTCGGGAATATCCTGCGTCAACCACCGGTTTCGATATTGCGAGTTCCATTTCCAAGTCATTGGCGAAAAACGCCGTGACGATCAAGGTCAATGGCGAAATGTGGGATTTGTCCCGCGCGATCGAAAAAGACGCCAAGATTCAAATCATCACCAGAGATTCCGAAGAAGCGCTTGGCGTTATCCGCCACGATTGCGCGCACATCATGGCCGAAGCGGTGCAGGAATTATTCCCAGACACCCAGGTCACCATCGGCCCCAATGTCGAAAATGGATTTTATTACGATTTCTACCGCGAAAAACCATTCACCATGGATGATTTTCCAGCCATTGAAAAACGCATGAAGGAAATCGTCGCGCGCGATGAACAAATTGTGCGCGAAGTTTGGGATAGAAACGAAGCCATTAAATTCTTCGAGAAAAAAGGCGAGAAATTCAAAGCCGAAATTATCCGCGATTTGCCGGAAACCGAAACCATCACTTGCTATCGCCAAGGAAATTTTATCGATCTTTGCCGTGGTCCGCATATGTCGTCGACATCGAAAACCGGCACGGCATTTAAATTGATGAAGGTTGCCGGCGCATACTGGCGCGGCGATCACCGCAAAGAACAATTGCAACGTATTTACGCCACCGCCTGGGCGGATCAAAAACAATTGGATGCGCATTTGCACCAATTGGCCGAAGCTGAACGCCGCGACCACCGCAAATTGGGGCGCGAAATGCAGCTGTTCCACTTGCAGGAAGAAGCGGTGGGCAGCATTTTCTGGCATCCAAAAGGCTGGACCATGTACCGGATTTTGGAAAATTACATCCGCGACCGGATTACGCCAGCCGGCTATGTCGAGGTTAACACGCCGACTTTGGTCGACCGTTCTTTATGGGAAGCATCCGGGCACTGGGAAAAATTCCGCGAAAATATGTTTACGATCAATGTCGAGGAAGACAAAATTCTCGCCTTGAAACCGATGAACTGTCCGTGCCATGTGCAGATTTTCAAGCAAGGCATCAAATCGTACCGCGATCTGCCGCTGCGTATGGCGGAATTCGGTTCTTGCCACCGCAATGAATCTTCCGGTTCGATGCACGGCATTATGCGCATCCGCGCCTTTAAACAGGATGACGCGCATATTTTCTGCACACCCGATCAGATTATTTCCGAATCCCAGGCATTCTGTTCTTTGTTGCTGGATGTTTATAAGGATTTTGGTTTCAACGACGTGCGCGTAAAATTCTCCGACCGTCCGGCAATCCGCGCCGGATCGGATGCGATTTGGGACCGCGCCGAAGCCGCATTGAAATCCGCGGTCGAAGCCGCCGGATTGCCATATACGTTGAATCCGGGCGAAGGCGCATTTTACGGGCCGAAACTGGAATTCGTATTGCGCGACGCTATTGGCCGCGACTGGCAGTGCGGCACATTGCAAGTCGATTTCGTTTTGCCGGAACGCCTTGATGCCGAATATGTCGGCGAAGACGGGCAAAAACACCGCCCTGTTATGCTTCATCGCGCGATTTTGGGATCGCTCGAACGCTTCATCGGTATTTTGATCGAGCAATATGCGGGCCGTTTGCCGTTGTGGCTGGCCCCAACTCAAATTGTGATTGCAACCATCGTATCGGATGCCGATCATTTTGCCGAAGAAATCGAAGGCAAATTGTTCAAAATGGGCATGCGCGCCGAAGCGGATTTGCGTAACGAATCGATCAATTACAAAGTGCGCGAACATTCCTTGGCCAAGGTGCCGGTGATGTTGGTGCTTGGCAAGCGCGAGGCGATGGAACGCAAAGTCACCATCCGTTATCTTGGCGGCGATGGCCAGGATAAGCAAGAAACCCTTGGCGTTGATGAGGCATTGGATAAATTGAAATCCCTTGCCGTTCCGCCGCACAAGAAATAGGTTCCAGGTTTCAGGTATCGGGTGTCAGGTTAAAAAATATCTGATGCCTGGCACCTGATACCCGGCGCCTGAAACCTAACCTATGGAGACTGACGATCAATAAACCACCTTTTCAAAACCGTCCTTATCGCCCCGCTGGAACCGGCGGCGGCCCACGTCCACCGGGATCCGGATTTTCCGGCCCACGCCCCAATTCATCGGGCCCACGTCCGCCGCGATTCAATCGCGAGGAAGAAGGCAACAGGGATCGCGATGGCGGCAAGGATGACGGTTACCGCATCAATGGACGCATTCGCGCTCCGGAAGTACGCTTGATCGGGCCTGAAGGCGAAATGATCGGTGTTTTATCGTCCCGCGATGCGGTGTTAAAGGCGCAGGAATTTGGTTTAGACCTGGTTGAAATTTCGCCGAACGCGAATCCGCCGGTCTGTAAAATCATGGATTTCGGCAAGTTCAAATACGAAGAACAGAAAAAGAAAAAAGAAGCCAAGAAGAAACAGAAAGTCATTGAGATCAAGGAAATGAAATTGCGGCCGCAAATCGATCCGCACGATCTTGAAATCAAAATCAAGCATATGCGCGAATTTTTGGGCGAAGGCGACAAGGTAAAAGTATCGATGCGTCTGCGCGGCCGCGAGGCGGCGGCGAACGCGAAACTGGCCCAGGCGGTATTCGCCAAAATTCAAACCGATCTTGCCGGCATCGGCAAAGCCGAATCCGAACCTAAATCCGAAATGGGCGGCATGATCGTGATGATGGTCGTTCCGGAAAAATAATCCTGGCTTAGACTTTCAACAAATCCAGCAATGTCGATTGGGTGGATTGCGCCGAGCCTAGGTTTTTGTACAGCGCCAGTTTCGATTGATCGCTGGGCGATGCGAAGGCGGCGAGATCCGCCGATTCCTGCGCCGGTAAATATTGCGCTTGCAATAAATCCTGCACCGCATATTGCGCGCTTTGCGGGTTGAATAACGCCGCGCGGCTTAATGTTTGATTGGCTTGCGAGATTTTAAATGTGTCCGCGGATTTTTTCTGCAATTCGCGTTCGGCGGCGAAATCGTCCTGTGTTGGCGCAATTTTGCTCACCACCGATTGGACAGGCTTGGAATTGTATAAATTCAACGCGGAAAAGGGCGCGATATTGGTCATTCATACTCCCCGGCATTCTTATTATTATTTATTCTTTTATTATACGCCAAAGAGTTAAAGATTTGGCTAAAACCAAACACCCAATAACACGTTGATTTTTATAGAATTTATTAGGCGCTGCGGTCTGGCCGTCCATTGGGGCCTTTGCCTCTGAACACAGCGACCAATGCGGCATGATCCGCAAAACGCAATCCACGCGGACTGGCGGGTGTTGATGCTGCCGCTGGTTTTAGCGGTTTTGGTTCCATGGCATAGGTTATCGTCAGTCTTCGGTGAGTCGAAGTTTCGCCGGATGTCAAATTTGGATCAACCCGCCTATTTGGTCGATGAATGACTTGGCGCGCTTTTGCACTGGATAGGCGTACCAATGCAGCCAATTCTGAAACATCGGCATCCAAAATATTCAGGGAATTTAACCGTTCTAATAATTCATTGCGCGTGGCTGGAACGCCGGGTTCGGTTAAATGTTCCCGCAACTCCGCCCTGCTAAAATTTTCAATAATGCTTTCGGCAGAATCGGAAGGCGCATAACCGATATGCAGAGAATCGTCATCCATATGAATCTGATCTGTGGAAGCTGAAGGTGCGTCGGTAAGATATTCCTTGGCCAAATTCCATGGATCTTGATTGTGATCCAGCCTGTTTCGCTCCATAACCCCAAATTGGATTTTTCCATCATGGTCTATATAGATGACCTGAATGTCCCGGTCCTGGGGATTGTCGTGGGTTAACAGCCAGCCGCATATTGATTTGGTTTGTTTGTTCCAGCGGATCACAGGGCTGAATCCCAGATCATCCAGGTAGCCTGTTTCCTTGCTTTGCAACATAGCGATACTGTTTTGGCGGCTCATTTATTCTCTCACCCTTATTCCATTTATATATTTGATATTTAATGATATTTTCTCCATAAGGAGTATATATATTTCTTTACAGGAAATATAAGTCATTTATAAAGATATATCAAGAAATATTAACGATATAACAGCATAACAAGGTCAAAAACCGAAATGGGGCGAAATCGTATTTATTTGCATTTTCAAGGATTTCTGCTATAAACCCGCTTTCCGCGCCGATTTGTGCAGATGGGCTGCCCGGCCGGAAATAAGTTAATTAAGGCAGGTCGGCGCCTCGGCGCCGCCACAATAAGGAGAATGAAATGCCCAAATTAAAGACCAAGAGTGGTCTGAAACGCCGTTTTCGCGTATCAGCCAATGGAAAAGTCAAAACCGCACAAGTAGGCAAACGTCACGGCATGCGCAAACGCTCGCGCCGGATGAAACGCAATGCACGCGGCACGGAAGTATTGAAAACTCCGGGCGTAAAAGTGTTCTTGCGCATGGCGCCGTACATCAAGCATTTGCAATAGCGCCTAACCGAAATTTAAAGGAGATTTTCCATGACACGTTCTTTGCCAAAAGTCGCATCGCGTATGCGCCGCAAAAAAGTTTTAAAACGCGCCAAAGGTTATTATGGCCGTAAGAAAAATACCATCAAAGCAGCACGCCAGCAGGTTGAAAAATCCGGCCAGTATGCCTATAACGACCGCCGTTTGAAAAAACGCGACTTCCGCGCCTTGTGGATCGCGCGTATCAACGCCGGTTGCCGCGAATTGGGCTTTACCTATGGCCGCTTGATCGATGGTTTGAAAAAATCCGGTATCGAAGTAAACCGCAAAATGCTGGCTGAAATGGCCGTGCATAATCCAGCGGCGTTTAAATCGGTTGTGGATCAGGCCAAAACCGCTTCTAAGTAAAAATCTTCCTCCCCCTTGTGGGGAGGATAGATATTCTTAGCCGCGAAGCGGATTAGAATATCTTGGTGGGGGTATTCCTGATGATGGACTCTTACCCCCACCCAAGTTAAACTAAATTGCTTTGCAATTAAGTTTAACTATCCCTCCCCACAAGGGGGAGGGAAAAAAGAGCGATAGTTGATAATGTCCGATTATACCTCCCTGAAAAACGAATTGGTTGCCGCAATTAACAATGCGGCCGATCTGGCGCAGCTTGAGAATATTCGCGTTAATGAGCTTGGCAAAAAAGGCCGACTGGCCGAAGCGATGAGCGGCCTTGGCAAAATGTCGCCCGACGAACGCAAAAAAGTCGGCGCCGAATTGAATGTCGTCAAGCAAGAAATCAACGATGCGTTTGCCGCGCGCAAATCGACATTGGAACAAGGCGCGTTGACCGCAAAATTGGCATCTGAAAAAATTGATATTACTTTGCCTGCGCCAACAGCCGCGCCGGGGAAAATTCATCCTATCGCCCAGGTAATCGATGAGGTTACCGCCATCTTTGCCGCGCAAGGATTTGTTGTGGCGGAAGGCCCGGATATCGATACGCAAGATAATAATTTTACCGCGCTGAATATTCCAGAATCGCATCCGGCGCGGCAAATGCACGATACGTTTTATTTGAACGCTAAGGATGAAAAGGGTTTGGATTTATTGCTGCGCACGCATACATCGACCGTGCAAATCCGCACCATGACCAAGCAAAAACCGCCCTTGCGCATTCTGGCGCCTGGCCGCACATTCCGCAGCGATTCCGATATGACCCACACACCGATGTTCCACCAGATCGAAGGCTTTGTGGTGGATGAATCGACGCATTTCGGCCATTTAAAGGGCTGTTTAATCGAATTCGTGCGCGCGTTTTTCGAATTATCGGATGTGCCGGTGCGTTTTCGCCCATCGTTTTTCCCATTCACCGAACCGTCGGCGGAAATGGATATCGGCTGCTCGCGCAAGGATGGCGGATTGAAAATTGGCGCTGGCGATTCGTGGCTTGAAATTCTGGGATGCGGCATGATTCATCCAAAAGTTTTGGAAAATTGCGGCATTGATTCCAAAAAATACCAAGGTTTCGCGTTCGGCATGGGCGTCGAACGGTTGGCGATGTTGAAATACGGCATCCCCGATTTGCGCAGCTTTTTTGGCGGCGATTCGCGTTGGCTGGATCATTATGGATTTTCCGCGCTCGACGTGCCTTCAATGGCTGGGGGGTTATCGCGATGAAACTGACCGATTTATCAAAGGGCACGGTTGACACAATTGCACGCCTATTGTGCATGGGCAATAAGGGATTGCATGAAGGGGTGAATGTCGCTTTGTCGCAAATTGCTACGATTCGCTCTTTGCCAAAGCCAGAACAAGAGGAAATCCGTAAAGATCTTATTTCGGCAATTATGTTGATTGCCAATTGGGAAGGAAACTTGCTGGAAATGAATTTGGAAAAACGGCGCGCCGTTTTTCGCGCCTTGCCGGATTTTATTGCGGTCGAGAAAGGCCGCAAGCAAGTATTGCGCGCTATGTGGGATCAATATAGCCGGCAGGAGATTGCGATATGAAATTCACTTTATCCTGGCTGAAAGAACATCTCGATACCGATGCGGATTTAAAAACCATCACCGACAAATTGACGGCAATTGGGCTTGAGGTTGAAGATGTAGTCGATAACTCCAAGGCCCTCGCGCCATTTATTATCGCCTATGTCGAATCGGCGGAACAACATCCCAATGCCGACCGGTTAAAAGTTTGCAAGGTCAATGATAATCACCAAACCTATCAAATTGTTTGCGGCGCGCCGAATGCGCGCGCTGGCATGAAGGCGGTTTTATCGCTGCCCGGCATGGTGATTCCATCGACGGGAGAGGCCTTGAAAAAAGGCGCGATTCGCGGCGTGGAATCCCAAGGCATGATGTGCTCGGCCGCGGAGTTGGGCCTGGGCGTGGACAGCGCCGGGATTATCGAATTGCCGGCGGATGCGCCGGTGGGTGCGCCATACGCCAAAACCTATGGCCTGGATGATGCAGTAATTGAAATTAATTTAACGCCGAACCGGGCGGATTGTACCGGCATTTACGGCATTGCGCGCGATTTGGCGGCTGCGGGTTTAGGCAAATTAAAACCGATTTCCATGCCGAAAATAAATCCGGCAAACGGACAAAAATGGGATGTTAAAATTGAAACGCCGGATTGCCCGCAATTTGCGTCGTGCCTGATCAAGGGCGTGAAAAACGCCTCTTCGCCGGAATGGCTGCAAAGTAAATTGCGCGCCATTGGCTTGCGCCCCATTTCGGCGTTGGTCGATATCACCAATTATTTTACCATTGTTTATGGCCGCCCGATGCACGTATTCGATGTGGCAAAATTGCGTGGCGCGATGCGCGTGCACCCGGCGAAAGGCGGCGAGAAAATTGCCGCGCTGAATGACAAGGAATATCAGTTGCAGCCTGGTATGACCGCGATTTCCGATGATTCCGGCGTAATCAGCGTTGCGGGCATTGTTGGCGGCGCATCGACCGGCGTCGATGAAAATACCAAAGACGTATTGCTCGAAGTGGCATTGTGGAATCCTGATCGTATCGCCGAAACGGGCCGCAAATTGGAATGCATTACCGATGCGCGGTATCGTTTTGAACGCGGCGTCGATCCCGAATTTGTAAAACCATCGCTGGATTTGGCGACCAAAATGATTTTGGATTTATGCGGCGGCAATGCTGGCGAGCCGGTTGTTACCGGAAAAACGCCGGAATATAAACGGCAAATTGAATTCCGCGCCTCGCGCATTAAATCGCTGGGCGGCGCGGATTTGCCTGCATCTTCGGCGCAAGATATTTTGGCAAAATTGGGTTTCCAAGTTGCGGATAGCGGTAAAGAAATTTGGGCCATCACCCCGCCATCCTGGCGCGGCGATGTGCATGGCGAGGCCGATATTGTCGAAGAAATTATTCGCCTGATCGGGTTCGATAATATTCCAGCCGCATCCTTGCCGATGGGCAAGATAGAGGCAGGACAGGCCTTAAGCGCCTCGCAAAAAAGAATTGCCTTGGCGCGGCGCGCCTTGGCGGTGCGGGGAATGTTGCAATCCACCTCGTTTGCCTTTGTTTCGCGTGAACAAGCGGAATTGTTCGGCGATATAAAAACCGAATTGACGCTGAAGAATCCCATTGCTTCCGATTTAAATTATATGCGCCCCAGCATTTTGCCGTCCTTATTGCAGATGGTGAAATCGAACGCGGATCGCAGCAATCCGGATTTGGCGATATTTGAAATTGGTCCGCAATATGCGGGTGTAAAGCCGGAAGATCAAAAAATTGTGGCTGCCGCCATCCGCAGCGGCGTAACCCCACGCCATTGGCAGGAAAAATCGCGCAAGGTTAATGCGTTCGATGCCAAGGCGGATGCGTTGGCCTTATTGGCGGAATTGGGCGTCGATGCGTCCAAAGGACAAATCACGGCCGGCGCGCCGGAATGGTATCATCCTGGCCAATCGGGCGTCGTTAAATTTGGCCCGAATATTTTGGCGCAATTCGGCGTGCTGCATCCAAAAATATTGGCGCATTACGATATAAAATTGCCAGTGGTTGCGGCAGAAATATTTCTGGAAAATATTCCAGCGCCAAAATCCAAAAGCGGCAAGGCGCGCACATTGCTGAAATTATCACCATTTCAACCGGTTTCGCGCGATTTCGCATTTTTGGTAGATCAATCGGTTTCGGCCGATGCGGTGATACGCGCCGCGCGCGATGCGGATAAAAATTTGATCGTCGATGTTTATGTATTTGATGAATTTAGATTTAAAAAAGATGCTGCAATAAAAGACTTGGAAACAGAAAAAGCAATTGCTGAAGCTAGTCAATACCCTATAATTGATATGTCGGATTCAGAATTCAATAGTGTCGCTAAAGATAAGAAGTTTACGGCGGTTAAATCTATTGCCATTGCTGTGACCATGCAGCCAGCCGATAAGACCCTGACCGATGCGGAAATCGAAGCGGTTTGTAAAAAAATCGTCGATTCGGTGATCGCCGCGACGGGCGGAACGCTTAGAACTTGATGATTGCCAAGCCATTATCGCAAATTGAAACAGAACGCTTATTGCTACGCCCTGTTACGGCCAATGATGCGCCGGAAATTTATTCCAAATGGGGCAGCAGTGCGATTGTCGCCAAATACATGAGCTGGAAATGCGGCATTCCGGCGGAAACCGAAAAATTCCTGCGTTATGCCGAGACGGCCTGGAACACGGGCGAGGAATATACCTGGGTGATTGCGTTGAAATCCGCGCCAAAGGACTTGATCGGGTCGTTCGGAATCCGGGTACGGGCGGATGATGCCGATTTTGGATATTTATTAATGCCTGAGTTCTGGGGCCGGGGTTATATCGCCGAGGCAGGGCAGCCAATCATCGATTGGTGCTGGAAATTGCCCCATATAAAACGCATATGGGCGGTGCATCATGCCGACAATCCAAATTCCGGCCGGGTAATGCGAAAATTAGGGCTAGGGCTAGAGTCTATTTGCAAAAATAACAAAATTTACCCGCAAATCAGCGATACTATTTTGCAGGATGAATGTTTGTATTCTATTGTAAAATAAGCTAAAACTACCGCCCATGACGCACGATTTATCGAAAATTAGAAACTTTTCCATTATTGCCCATATCGATCACGGCAAATCGACTTTAGCCGACCGTTTGATCCAATATTGCGGCGGCTTGACCGACCGGGAAATGACCGATCAGGTTCTGGATAATATGGATATCGAAAAAGAACGCGGTATTACCATCAAGGCGCAAACCGTGCGTTTGAATTACAAGGCCGATGACGGCATTACCTATCAGTTGAATTTGATGGATACCCCAGGCCACGTGGATTTTGCTTACGAAGTATCGCGCTGTCTCGCCGCTTGCGAAGGATCGTTGCTGGTGGTCGATTCCACTCAAGGGGTCGAGGCGCAAACGTTGGCCAACGTGTACCAAGCCATCGATGCCGGTCATGAAATTATTCCGGTGGTCAATAAAATCGATTTGCCGGCGGCCGATGTTGAAAAAGTAAAAACCCAGATCGAGGATATTATAGGCATCGATGCATCGGACGCCGTGCCGATTTCCGCCAAGGCAGGGATTGGGATCAAAGAAACGCTGGAAGCAATTGTTAAACGTTTGCCAGCGCCAAAGGGCGATGTAAACGCGCCGTTAAAGGCGATGCTGATCGATTCGTGGTACGATCCTTATTGGGGCGTTGTGACATTGGTGCGCGTGCGCGAAGGCGTTTTGAAAAAAGGCCAGAAAATCCGTTTTATGTCGAATAATGCGGCCTATTCGCTGGATCGTCTCGGTATTTTCACGCCAAAAAATGTCGAGAAAGACGCGTTATATCCTGGGGAAGTCGGATTTTTCACCGCTGGCATTAAAACCATTTCCGATACCAAGATCGGCGATACGATTACGGATGATAAAACCCCAACCGCGGAACCGCTGCCCGGATTTAAGCCCAGCATTCCTGTGGTTTGGTGCGGCCTTTATCCGACCGATGCCGGAGAATTTGAAAAACTGCGCGATTCCTTGGCGAAATTGCGCCTGAATGACGCCAGCTTTCATTTTGAACAGGAAACATCGCAGGCGCTGGGATTCGGATTCCGCTGTGGTTTCCTTGGATTGCTGCATTTGGAAATTATTCAGGAACGGCTGGAACGCGAATTTAATCTGGATCTGATTACCACCGCTCCATCGGTTATTTACAAAGTCTACATGACCGACGGAACATACAAGGAATTGCATAATCCTGCCGATTATCCCGATGCGACCAAATTAGAAAAAATTGAGGAGCCTTGGATCAAGGCGACGATCATGACGCCGGATGAATATCTGGGCGGGATTTTGCAGTTATGCAACGACCGTCGCGGCGAACAAGTGGATTTAACTTATGTCGGGCCACGCGCGATGGCGGTTTACCGTTTGCCGCTGAATGAAGTGGTGTTCGATTTTTATGACCGTTTGAAGTCTATTTCACGCGGTTATGCCAGCTTTGACTATCAAATCGAAGATTACAAACCGGAAGATTTGGTGAAAATGACTATTCTGGTCAATGGCGATCCGGTCGACGCGTTGGCCATCATCGTGCACCGCGCTCGCGCCGAAAAACGCGGCCGGGTATTGTGCGAAAAATTAAAAGAATTGATCCCGCGGCAAATGTTCCAGGTTGCGATTCAAGCGGCCATCGGCGGGAAAATCGTGGCGCGCGAAACTATTTCCGCGATGCGCAAAGACGTGTTGTGGCGTTGTTATGGCGGCGATATTACGCGTAAACGCAAACTGCTGGAAAAGCAAAAAGAAGGCAAAAAACGCATGCGCCAGGTGGGTAACGTCGAAATCCCGCAATCCGCCTTTATCGCCGCGCTGAAACTGGACGATTGATCTATGCCGCCGCAGAAACCGCCGCATATCCTGAATGCCGCTTCGAATTTGCTGGGAATTTGCTTTATTTTGATTACCGGCATTAAATTGACGGCGCGGGATGTAAACACTCTGGCGGATGAAATAACCGTGTTCGCGGCATTTTGTTTTTTATCCAGCTGTATTTTATCTTATTCCGCGATGCGGTCTGAAAGAAATTCCAGCCGGTTTGAAGATTTTGCCGATCACGCTTTTATGCTGGGCTTGATTATCTTGTTTATAGCCGTATTTATTTTCGCAGGCGGCATATTATAAAAGATTGTTATAAACTTTCATAATGCCTTCCACCCCTAATAAAACAACGGTGGCATTGAACGCCAGCGCCATTGCTCCGACAATCATCCCAAGCAGGACGAACAATCCGTCTTTTTCAATCATACCAAGAGCGATAAGCGCGATCGGTATTGCCAACACCAGATTTCCCAGCGGAATCGGCAAAGACATGGTTGCCGCCATCACCAATATTGCCAGCCCAACTGCCGGTTTCATGTAAGGATGGGTTAATCCCATCAGCCTGGGACGCAATATGCGTTCCACTTTTTCAATAATTGGCCGCGCCTTGGAAAAAAGTTTCTGGAAATTTTCTTTGTCGATACCGCGTTCCATCACCGATTTCGGCAGCCAGGGCCGTTTCAACCCCAACAATAATTGCAAACTGATTAATGCCATCGGCACGCCGAATATGGTGGACAGTCCGGGCAGGGGCAGTGGGATTAAATTTGGCAAATCCAGAACCAGAATTAACAAGCCATAGCCGCGCGATCCAAGCGCATCGACCAAATGGCCGATAGTGACTTTGGATTCTTGATGTGATGCGCCGAAATTTTCCAAAAGCGTGGATACGCTTTTGCGGTAATTGTCGTTGGCGAGGCTGGGAGGATTTAATGGATTCATAAGGTTTCTTTATCTAAGGCTTTTTATCCGAATTTCCAACCGCAAAGCGTTACCGAAAATCAGTATTCCAGAATTGGCCTGTGGCCTGGGGCATAAGCAAGAATATGGCGAAAATCCTGAAAAGAAGGATGTTTTTCATGCAAAAATCGGCGTAAAAGCCCCCATATTTTAATAAAGGAATGTTTGCCAGAAAAAGTCAATTGCGCTAAAAAGACAGGCTGATAAGTTGGGGTAACCAATAGAAGCTTGTCTGGTGGAAACAGTCCACCTTCGCCAAGGCTTCGGTGGACAACCTGTACTTATTGTTTTTTACGGTAAAGGTTGGATGGGTGGCCGAGTGGTTGAAGGCGCACCCCTGGAAAGGGTGTAGACGTGAAAGCGTCTCGTGAGTTCGAATCTCATCCCATCCGCCATTATCCCTATCACGAACATTCTCTGTCCGGTTTTTCCGGTTAGCGACAGCCCGCCTTTCATGGGTTAGCGGCACATTTTCTGTGTACCGCGTCGTCAATGCCGGTTTGCTCAACAGCGCCCGATTTTTCTCTGAATGGGGTTTTATTCTCTGATGGGTGTGTACTGTTTGAGGTCGGTACTCACCCGTAAACGGCTGATTCGCCTGATGCGTGATTTCCGGTTTCGGTTCTGGGGTTCGTCACCCGATTTCGAGCATTTTCAGGGGTCAATGTCGTATAGAAGGGTGTTCTATCGTGTTCAAAGGTTATTGTTGCCCTTTTCGCGCGCGCGTAAAATCAGGGTATGTCAGCACCTCGCAAAAACATCGGTTTCTCTGGTCTATTCGACTGGACTTCATCGCGGAACGGAGCGTTCATGGCGAAACTTCTCAGGAAAGGAGAGTCGCACCGTGAGCAATAATATTATCGCCCGCATTTCAGCCCTGCCCGCCATGACAGCGCCTGATCTGAAAAAACTCTGGAAGGATTTGTACCCCACCGAACCGCCGCCTTTCAACAAAGTCTATTTCGTCAAACGGCTGGCCTACAGGATGCAGGAGCTGGCCTATGGCGCAGACACCTATGTGCTGGAAAGAAAGCTGGAAGCCCATGCCCGCCAGTGCATGGATGCCCAGGGCAAGGTTATCAAACGGGCTGTCAGGCTGTCTCCCGACAAACCTGTCGCCGGAACGCGGCTGATGCGGGAATACAACGGTGAAAACCATGAGGTGACGATACTGCATCACGGCTTTGACTATCGGGGCAGACGCTACAAAAGCCTGTCCGCCATTGCCCGCAGCATTACGGGGACACAATGGTCGGGGCCTCTGTTCTTCGGCCTGAAACGCAGGAATGGAGGCCAGCCATGACGATCAAGCAGAAAGTCCGGTGCGCCGTCTATACCCGCAAGTCGCATGAAGAAGGTCTGGAACAGGAGTTCAATTCGCTGGACGCGCAGCGCGAGGCCGGTGAAGCCTATGTCACTGCCCAGCGGCATGAAGGTTGGCTACTGGTGGCAGATCATTATGATGATGGCGGTTTCTCCGGCGGCAATCTGGAACGGCCAGCTTTGAAACGCCTTATGGCTGATATTGAGGCCGGAAAAATCAACGTCGTGGTTGTTTACAAGATTGACCGCCTGACGCGCTCGCTGCTGGATTTCTCTCACCTGATTGAGGTGTTCGAGAAGCATAAAGTCTCGTTTGTTTCCGTCACGCAGCAGTTTAATACGACCACGTCCATGGGACGGCTGATCCTGAACGTGCTGCTGTCTTTCGCGCAGTTTGAGCGTGAGGTCACCGGAGAACGCATCCGCGATAAACTTGCTGCTTCCAAACGCAAAGGGCTGTGGATGGGCGGTGTGCCGCCGCTGGGCTACGACATCAAAGACCGCAAACTGGTGATCAATGAAACGGAAGCTCTGATTGTACGGCAGATATTCAGCCGCTTCGAACAGCTGCAGTCCGTGACCTCTGTGGCGCAGGAAATGCGTGACAAGGGATGTCGCAGTAAAACCCACACAAGCCGCAAGGGAAAAACACGCACCGGCAGACTGATGGATAAAGGCTTTGTCTACAGAGTGATCACCAATCCGATTTATATCGGCCAGATCGTTCATAAAGATCAGTCTTATCCAGGCCAGCACCTGCCCCTCATCGACCAGGGTCTCTGGCAGCGGGTGCAGGATACGCTGAAAGCCAGCCCCCGCGCGCGTGGCAACTATCACCGCCGTGAAATCGGCGCAGCCCTGCGTGGCGTCCTCAAATGTGCAGGCTGCAGCTCCGGCATGACGCCAACCAGTACGAGACGGCGTGGACGGCTCTATCGTTATTACACGCCGAATGCCCACATGAAGAAATCCTGCGCTTCCTGCCCTGTTGGCAGCGTCAGTGCCGGAGAAATAGAGGAAATTGTCCTGACGCAGCTGCAGGGAATCCTGAAATCACCGGAGATGGTTGCCGAAGCGTGGCGACAGGCTAAAGCATCAGACCCTTACGTTACAGAGCAGGACATTCACAAGTCGCTTGGCAATATCACGGAGGTCTGGGAGCATCTGTTCCCTGCCGAGCAGGAAAGGCTGATCCGGAATCTGGTGCAGGAAGTGATCCTCAAACCAGATGGCGTGGAAATCGCCATACACAGGTGTGCAGTCGGTCAGCTGGCGCAGGAATCAAGCGAAAAACTCCCGCAGAAGGAGGCTGTCTGATGGAAATAACACCGGACGCCATCCGTATTCATGTGCCTGTAGCTTTCAAACGCCGTGGCGGGCGCAAGCTGATCATGCTGCCGGAAGGCAGCCCTGCCGCAGCCGCCTCTGCCCGACAGGACGCGACGCTCATCAACGGCATCGCCAAAGCATGGCGTTGGCAGGAACTTTATGAGAGGGGAAAATTCGCTTCTCTTGAGGCTTTTACCGAAAAGTATAAGATCAACAAATCATATGCCGCACGGGTCATGCGACTCAATCTTCTGGCTCCCGACATCCGCATGGCGATCATGGATGGAGAACAGCCGAAAGACCTGCAGCTGGCCGACCTGCTGCATCCTTTCCCGGCGGACTGGCGGGAGCAGAGAAAAATATTTGGATTTATAAAGGAGAATAAAAATGGCATTGCCGAAACGTGAATATTATTATCTGCAGGAAGTTGTTCAGAAGCTGGAAATCACAGAATTTGATCTGCAATATTATTTGTCGCATGGACAGATGCTGGGATGTACCTGGATAAACAAAAGTATGTTCATTCATGAGCAGAAAGGCGTCTCATCAAAAGATGGTCAGAAAGCGCATTCGGCGCCTTACGAGGGATACGTGACTCTATCCCCCAATGACTGTCGTGAGATTTTTACCACAGGCTTTGTTCATGCCCGCGAATTCTTTGACTATCCGGAAGTGCGTCTCATCGTGCCGGAAGAACAGCCCGCAATCCTGATACGGCGCGGAGGTTTGATGGTCAGCATGTGGGATTTTGAATTTTTTGTGGAGCAATACCTTTCCGGTAAAGAAAAAAAGCCGAATCGTGGAGGTCGTCCAAGTGTGATGAAGAAAGTCCTTGAAGAGCATGAACGGCGCATTCAAAGGAATGAAGCTTACAAGCACAACACGCGTGAAGCACTGACGTTGCGCCAGTGGGCCGAGTTGCACTTCAAGAATCGGGAAGATGTCCCCTCACAAAATACCATTCGCAACGCGCTCATCACTTATAAGCCAAACTCTCATATAAAGCAGCAGAGCGAAGACTTGCATACTGCCGTGTAATCCGTCCCAGACTGCCTGAAACATATTTGAGTTTCAGGCAGTTTAATGCGCCTGTTTCGGGCAGCGCATAGTGTGAATGATGGTCTCCAGAGCAACAAGGGCATGGAGGCCACAGCACATGACGGAAATAAAGCATTTTAACCAGGTAGAACTTTCGCGCAGGCTTGGCGTGTCCTGCCGCACGCTGGAGCGCTGGCGGTGGACGGGTGTCGGGCCGAAATTCATCAAGGTCGGCGGTCGCGTCAAATACCGCCTTTCGGATATTGAAGCCTACGAGCTGTCCAGGCTCTGCCAGTCAACAGCTGATCAGCATTACTTTGAACGGCTGAATGCGGTGAAGCCATGAGCAGGCAGTGGCAGGGGATGAATAAAGAGCAGATCACGCGGGCAATCGGTCTTGTCGAAGACACCGAGCATGTTGTCGCGGTGTTCAAGGCGCTGCGAGACTTCAATGTACGGGTTCTGATCATGCCGCCGGGGAACGATCCGATTGATTTCCGTGGCAGTACAAACCAGCGTCCGTTTATTGCCATGGTTGCTGATGACGGGGACAAGGCGCTGGGGCCGGAAGGATTTCACCCGCCCTCTCTCACCGAGCTTGTTAAAATGACGGATCATGCGGCGGTCATCTCGACAGCGCCCGTCACAGACCTTTACCAGATGATGAGCCTGATGCCCAGCTATCTGCGGACGGGATCGCTGATCATCGAAACGCGCCCCTCCCACGATCTGGCCTGGGTGCGGTTTCTACAGAATATCAAGCCGGACATGCCGGTTGTCCTGAGCGTGCCTCAGCCTGAGAAAAAGGTGAATGCATGACGGAATTGAATATAGGCCATGTTCGCCAGCAGGATATCTCCATCATCGCCGCTTCTCTGAATGCGCGCATCGATGCCCTTGCAAAACATCTGCTGGGCGAACCGAACAAAAGCCTCAGTACGGCGATGCAGCTTCGTTACGGCAGCAAAGGCAGCCTGGCGGTTGATATTTCCGGCAACAAAGCCGGTGTCTGGTATGACCATGAACAAGGCGTCGGCGGCGATGCGCTGGAGCTGGTGTGCAATCGGCTGAACCTGGAAAAGAACGCGGCCTGCAACTGGGCACAGCAATGGCTGGGCATGGCACCGCAAACGCAACATAGAGCCGAGCCTGAAAAAAAGTCGACGCCAGAAGACAGAGCCGCTAAAGTTGCCGACATTGTCGGGGATTGCGGCCCCGTCGAAGGCACACCTGCTGAGCGATACCTGAAACGGCGTGGTATTACGGTTGCGCCGCCAGCCTCTGTTCAGTTCCGGCCTTACGCTTCCGGAAGCTATGGCGCTCTGGTGGCGCTGGCAACGGATGCCTCCGGAAACGTGCTGGCCATACAGCAGATTTACCTGACTGATGCTGGAGAAAAGGCACCATTGGCAGTCGTCAAGCGCACGAACAAGGCTGTGGAGAAATGGGCAGAAAAGTCCGCTGTGCGCCTGCCAGGCAAGCAGCCTGTCATCCTGACCGAAGGCGTCGAGACCGCCCTTTCGGTCTGGCAATCCACAGGTCAGGAGACATGGGCATGCCTCGGCATCAGCAATATCGGCAACGCGCCGGTGCCGGAAAAATCCTCCGTTACCATTGCCCGTGACGGCGATCTCCCCGGCAGCAGGGCGGACGGCCAGATCGGGCGCGCCATTGCCCGGCTGCAAAAACGCGGATGTACCGTATCGGTTGCAGCGCCGCCGCAAGGCACAGATTTTAACGATCTTCTCCGTACCGGCGGAGAGGAGACCGTTCGCGTCCTGATCAGTGAGGGTAAACCCTGTGTCCATCCGGGGTTTTCTGATCGGGCGCGGACGGTTTTTATTGGCTCCGACGTGGAAATTTCCGTCCGTATGCGCGAAGACCTGATCGAGAAATACGGACAGATCGTCCATGCCGAGGGGCAGTTCTGGCGCTACGCGGCGACACGCTGGGAAGCCATACAGGAACATGAGCTGCGTGTGGCCGCACATATATATGACGGGGCCGGTTATAAAACGCCCAGGGGTGAGCCCACTTGCGTCAAACTTGGCAAAAGCCGCGTGGATTCCATTCTGCACGAGCTGGCCGCTCTACTGACACAGGAAAAATTCTTTGCAGACGCGCCCGTTGGAATCAACTGTAGCAGCGGGTTTATCCGGTTTTCTGCGGATGGCAACGCCAGCATCGAGCCGCACAGCCGCGAGCACCGCTGCCGCCATACGCTCCCCGGAAAATGGACGCCGGACGAACAGCCGCGACAATCCGCCAGCCATCTTCTCCATTGCCTCCTGCATGGGGTGTTTCAGGGCGACGATGACGCCTTTGAAAAAACACATGTGCTGGCTGAAGTCTGCGGATCAGCGGCACTGGGTTATGCCACCCGACTGCTCCAGCCACGCGCCGTGATCCTCAAGGGCGCCAGCGCTGAAAACGGCAAAAGCCAGGTGCTTGATCTTGCGCGCGGATTATTGCCCGCCAGCGCCATCAGCTCCGTTCCAGCCGGACGCATGGGAGATGAACGCCATGTCATCGGCCTTGCGGGAAAACTGCTCAATGCCAGCGATGAGCTGTCATCTTCCGTCGCCATCGCTTCGGACACCTTCAAATCCATCGTGACGGGCGAGCCGGTCGATGGCCGTGACGTTTACAAGAGCCGGGTCGAATTTCGTCCGACAGCGCAACATCTCTTCGCCACCAATGCTCTACCGCCGTTTCAGGGCGGAATGGACCGCGGCGTGCAGCGCCGATTGCTGGTTATCTCATTTAACAGGTTTATCCCCATGGAAGAAAGAGTTGAAGCTATCGGGCGTCGCATCGCCTCGGAAGAGGCCGACCTGCTGCTCGCCTGGGCGGTGGAGGGAGCATCCCGTCTCATCCGGCAGCGAAATTTCACGATCCCACCCTCCAGCAAGGATGCACTGAGGGAATGGATACTGGGCGCCGATCCGGTACTGGCATGGCTGGACGCCTGTGTTGAGGTGAAGCCCCATGCCTGCGGCTATCCCCGCCTCGCCGCACGCGAGGCGCACGAACAGTTCCATACCTGGGCCGTAGCCGAGGGATACAGCCGCGACAAGCTCCCCGCTATCAACGGTTTTGTCCAGCGCATTCTTGCCAATGCGGCGGGCATGGAATCCAAACGCCTTAATACAGGGCGCGTTTTTCTGGGCATGACACTGAAACACGCCGTCTCCACCTCAACCTACGCATCCACACGATACGGGAGTGACGCATGAGTGACACAAAAGTGACAGGTTTTCGGGCACAAGCCTTTGAAAGTGTTGAGATGACGCACCAGACTCTTAACTATCGCGATATAGGGGAAAAACGAGACACATATATATCGTGTTCTTACCCCCTATATAAAAAGGATGATGCCGGGGTGCGTCATCTCAACACTATCAGACAGTTAGACAGGTTTTCACACCATTCTGACGTCACTGGCGCGTCACGCGACGTCCTCTCTATGAGGTGGATGAAGCAGAGGGAAAAGAAATCCCGCCGCGCGTCAGGCCAGATATCACGAAAGAATATCTCCCACAGCCACAGGAGAAACACGCGCTGACAGGTCGCGCCCCATCTGTCAGGCCGCTGCCGCCTTCCGGCAGCATCACGAAAGGAAATAAATTATGAAACCGGAAACCCAGAAGCAATATGCTGCCACGCTCAAAATCTTCAAAGCCGCCGACGCATACATATCACAACACAGAAAAGTCGATGAAGCCTTCGCGGCGCTTGAAGTGGAACGCCAAGCCATGGAGAAAGGCCACAAGGAATTTCTGGCAACGGCGGGACATATCGAAGCCCGCCGCCTGCTCGGAGAAACGACAGAGGCCGACAGCCAGCAGGTGAGCGCTGGGCTGTTGCAGGTGCGCGATCAGCAAGACCGTCTCGCCGCCGCCCGATCCGCTCTGGAGGAGAGAAAGAAAACGCTCTCCGCGCAAATCGAGGCTCAGGCCGAAGCCGCCAACGGGTCTCTCTCCGATCTCAGCAGCGCCATTGCCAAAGAGATGGACGAGGAGCTGAGGAGGATCGTCGAGAACCTAAACAGCTTTGCCGCGAGATGCTACGCGATCTATTCCGGCACGCATTACGACTCCTGGCGCAACCGTGATATGTTCAGCCTCCGTATCAACTCTCTGGAGTCGGGGGGAAATATCTTTGAAGACCCCACCCATGGCAAGCGGCTTGAGGAAGGTGCAGAGCCTGTCCCTCAATGGACGCTAGATCCCTCTGCCATGAAGATATACGAGCAACTGCGCGATCTCGGCCAGACAAACCGTACCCTGCAACGCATGGAGAGAGAAATGCTGGATGCGAATGTCGGCACCTGACGGCGTTTGACGGGTCCTTCCTGCGATAAAACGCATGCGGGCGGGCAAGGCGCCCGGGTTTTTTAGCGACAGGCGAAAAAAACGGGTTACAGGTTACAGTTACAGGTTACAACTGGCGGGAATACCGCCAGAAAGGCTCACTATGTCCTACAAGAAAAAATCCATCGATCAGGTCGCCCGCAATTATTTCGGAATCTACGATCTGAACAGCGCCAAAACGCAGACGGTCAAAATCTCCGGCAAGCTGCTGCACTCCGCCCTGAAAGCGGTTTACGAGTCAGGGATGTACGATAAACCCGACATGCGGGCGGTCGCCCTGGAGATTGCCATGGCGCCGACAAAGCGACCTCGATAAATATGACTATCTACACACTTGCTAAAGCATTGAATCTCATTCGACGAAGGTGCGCGATGCTATAAAACTTGACATTCTGCATAGAGCAATTACCTTAAGAGCATGAGATTCTTGTTTTCATTCCTGATCGTCCTGTCCCTGCTCATCGCTCCCGCGATGGCGCAGGCGGCAGATTCGTGCTTTAGCGCGAACTGCTCTGTGTCGGTCGATGTCAGCAAGAACAAAGAGACCGCCAGCAAATCCCAGCCCGACAGCAAGAAGACCGTCAAGGCTGACCACTGCTGTGCTTGCGGCGGCTGCCATACCATTTTCTCCGCTTTCCTGTCTGGCGCGAATGGTGTTGAACATTCACAGCAGCAGCCCATGATGGCAGCGGCTTCTCTTGCTGGCCTTGGCCCGCAAAGCCCCCTGGAACCCCCCCGAACCATCTAAATCCTGAATCCTGTCCGGTTTGAACGGATGCGCTTGGTATGTGCCAGCGCGTTCCTCATGCCCGCAGTCCCATCAATTCAGTCATTTAGTGGTTTATCATGCGTTCTAAAACTCTTCTCCTATGTGCTGGTCTTATCGCCGCGACCTTAAACACGGCTCATGCTCAAGAAGCTGCCCCTGCCGCCGACACCAAGCTCTCGCTGGAAGCGGCCATACGTCAAACCCTGACCTATTCGCCAAAACTCAAGGCGGGATTGGAAGGCATCGGGGTCAGCCGTGGCGAAAGGCAGCAAAGCGGCCTCATCCCCAACCCCGAATTCTCGGCGGAAGCTGAAAACTTCGCAGGCACAAAGTCTGCAAAGGGCTTTGACGCAGCCGAAGTCACCCTGGGCGTGGCGCAGCCCATCGAAATGGGCGGCAAACGCTCTGCCCGCATCAAGGCGGCGGACATGCAGATGAGCATTGCCGACCTTGAACTCCGCGCCACCGCGCTCGACCTTGTGCGCGACACCACGGTTGCCTGGGCGGAAGCCGTGGCCGCGCATGAAGAGGTGGAAGTCGCGCAAAATCAGCAGGAACTAGCCGAAGATGTCCTGCAAAGCGTGGCGCGCCGCGTCGCTGCTGCGGCGGAGCCTGCCATCCAGCAAAGCAAGTCCGAGGTCGCCTTGGCCAGCAGCAAGATCGCGCTGCAAAAGGCCGAGCGCAACCTTGAGGCCGCGATGAAAAACCTTGCCCGCATGTGGGGGCAGGATGCGGTGGATTATCAGATCGACGAGGACAGCTTCTTCACGACACAGGATGTTCAGGGCAAGCCCTCTCTCGAAAACAACCCCGATGTGAAACTACTGCAGGCGGGCATCGGCCTTGCGGGCGCAAACCTTGACGTTGAAAAAGCCAACGCCGTGCCGGATGTGACGGTCGGCGCTGGCATCAGGGATTCACGCGGAGACGACAGCCAGGCCTTTGTGGCGAGCCTCTCCATCCCGTTCCCTGTGTTCAACCGCAATCAGGGCAACATCATGAAGGCGGGCCATGAAGTGGCGAAAGCGGAACACCAGAAAACCGCTGCCGTGCAGGAAATTGAGCTGGAGCTGGTACGGGTGCAGAACGCACTGCAAACTTCACGGCTGGAAATCGAAAGCCTTGAGAAAAGCATCGTTCCCGCCGCCGAAAAATCCTTCGCTCTTGCGAAGAAAGGTTATACGGCGGGCAAGTTCCCCTATCTGGAGGTGCTGGACGCGCAGCGCACGCTGGCCGATGTCCACATGCAGCATGTCAGCGCCTTAAAAGACTACCACATCGCGCAGGCGCAATTCGACCGCCTGACCGGAAAGAATGTCGACCTTCTCAATGCCTATGGAGATAAAAATGCTCAATAAGAAAAAACTCGTCCTCTTTGCCTTCGTGTCCATGCTGGCGCTTAGTGCCGCAGCAGTGCCGGTCTATGCCTCCGGCGATCACAAGGAAGAAGCTGCCACCGCCAGCAAGGGTGAAGAACACGCCGAAGAAGGCGGTGAACACGGCCACGGCGCGGAAGGCGGCGAAGACCATGATGAAGAAGGCAAGGCTGCCATCGACCCGCAGGCCGCCGCAGACATGAAGATCGTAGCGGCGGATGCCGGGGCTGCGGTCATCCAAAGCTCCATCCCTGTGACGGGCAAGATTTCCCTCAACCGCAACGCCATGGCGGAAGTCAAAGGCCGCTTTGCGGGCGTGGTGAAATCCGTGACCAAGACTCAAGGCGAAACCGTGAAGGAAGGCGAAACGCTGGCAACAGTCGAGGCTAACGACAGCTTGCAAGTCTATGCCATCAAGTCACCGATCAGCGGCATCGTGCTGGCCAGAAACACCAATATCGGCCACATCGCCGGAGATGAGCCGATGTTCGTCATCGCCAACCTCTCCAGCCTCTGGGGTGAATTCCACATCTTCCCCAAGGATATGATGTCGGTAAGCAGCGGCCAGAAAATCCGTATCAAGGCGGTCGGCGGCGACATGATCAGCGACACCGAGATTGCCTCGCTGCTGCCGCTGACGGAAAGCGCCAGCCAGACTGTCATCGCGCGCGCGGAAGTCAGCAACGCGGACGGCAAGTGGCGTCCTGGCATGTCCGTCCACGGCGATATCTTCACGGCGGAAAAGAGTGTGCCTGTGGCCGTCAAGCTCTCGGCCATTCAGCGCATTGAAGGCAAGCCTGTTGTCTTTGTTGAAAAGGACGGGAACTACGAGACCCGCAACGTCACGCTCGGCCTGCAGGACAGCACTTGGGCAGAAGTGACCGAGGGCGTACAGGCAGGCGAGAAATACGTTTCCGAAGGCAGCTTCGTCGTCAAAGCGCAGATCGGCAAAGCCGGCGCGGAACACGCACATTAAAGGTAAAGGACGCATATCATGTTTGAACGCATTATCGGCTTTTCCCTGCACCACCGCTTTTTGATCGCGCTCTTGACGCTGACGATTGCCTTGGTCGGGGTTTTCTCCCTGAAAAACCTCCCCATCGACGCCGTACCGGATATCACGAACAAACAGGTACAGATCAACACCGTCGCACCAGCTTTCTCCCCCATGGAAGTCGAGAAACAGGTCACGTTCCCCATTGAAACGGCGCTGTCGGGCATTCCTGGCCTTGAAAGCACCCGCTCGATCTCCCGCAACGGCTTCTCGCAGATCACGGCGATCTTCAAAGACGACGTGGACATTTACTTTGCGCGGCAACAGGTCGGTGAGCGTATTTCCGAGGCGAAAGAAAGCCTTCCCCAAGGTGTGGAGCCTGGCATGGGCGCGATCACGACCGGCCTTGGCGAGATTTATATGTGGACGGTGGAATACGAACACCCTGGCGGCGAAGGCGCGGAAGTCAAGAACGGCCAGCCTGGCTGGCAGAGCGATGGCAGCTATCTCACCCCCGAAGGCCAGAAGCTGAAGGAGGACTTCGAGCTGGCGTCCTACCTTCGCACCGTGCAGGACTGGATCATCCGGCCGCAGTTGAAGTCCGTGGCGGGTGTCGCGGGCATCGACGCCATCGGCGGCTACGT
This sequence comes from Alphaproteobacteria bacterium, assembly GCA_004295055.1. NCBI lineage: Bacteria > Pseudomonadati > Pseudomonadota > Alphaproteobacteria > Alphaproteobacteria bacterium. The sequence goes on from SHNJ01000006.1 coordinate 76,423, forward strand.
CAAGCAGTACCATGTGCGCCCGTATCCGGAGAAACTGGTCGCTTTCGGCCTTAACTTCTCGGAAATCATCGAGGCGATTGAAAAGAACAACGCCAGCATTGGCGCGGGCTATATCGAGAACAACGGCGAGTCCTATGTCGTGCGCTCCGATGGCCGTATCGAGGCGGCTGACGAGATCGGCAATATTGTCGTTGCCCACCGCAAAGGCACACCGATTTATCTGCGCGATGTGGCCGACATTGGTCTTGGCAAAGAGCTGCGGACGGGTTCTGCCAGCGAAAACGGCCACGAGGTTGTGGTCGGTACTGCGCTTATGCTGATTGGCGAAAACAGCCGCACCGTTTCGGCGGCAGTCGACAAAAAGCTGACCGAGATCAACAAGTCTCTGCCTGTTGGCCTCAAGGCTAAAACCGTCCTGAACCGCACCAAGCTCGTGGATGCGACGATCAGCACGGTTCAAAAGAACCTGTCGGAAGGCGCTTTGCTGGTTATTGCCGTTCTATTCCTGACGCTTGGCAATATCCGCGCCGCCATCATTACGGCACTCGTCATCCCTGTTTCCATGCTGATGACCGCCATCGGCATGGTCAAGGGTGGGATCAGCGGCAACCTTATGTCGCTGGGCGCGCTCGACTTCGGTCTGATCGTGGATGGCTCCATCATCATCACGGAAAACTGCCTGAAACGTCTGGCCGAGAAGCAACATGAGACAGGGAAAACCCTGACGCTGTCGGAACGACTGCACGAAGTCATGGCAGCCAGCCGCGAAATGATCCGCCCGACCGTCTTTGGTCAGGCGATCATCATCATGGTTTACGTTCCGATGCTCACCTTCACAGGCGTCGAAGGCAAGATGTTCGAGCCGATGGCAATCACCGTCATCCTCGCGCTGGCCGCGGCCCTTGTGCTGTCCCTGACCTTTGTTCCCGCGATGATCGCTATCTTCGTCAAAGGCAAGGTCGAGGAGAAAGAAGGCCGCCTGATCGGCGGCGGCAAGCGCGCCTATGAGCCGATGCTGAAACGCGCCATCAACAACCCGCTCAAGGTGGCGGCGGTGTCTTTCGCCGCTTTCGCCTTTTCGTGTGTGGTGTTCATGTCGTTGGGACGGGAATTCATCCCGACGCTGGACGAGAAGGATATCGCCATGCATGCCATGCGTATCCCCAGCACTTCCCTGAGCCAGTCTCAAGCCCTGCAGTTCGAGGTAGAAAGAACGGTCAGCAAGTTCCCCGAAGTCGCTTTTGTGTTTGCAAAGACGGGTACGGCGGAAATGGCGTCCGACCCCATGCCGCCCAACGTCTCGGACACCTTCATCATCCTGAAGGACAAAAAAGAATGGCCGGACAAGTCGCTGGAGAAGGCCGAGCTGATCAAACGCATCGAGGAAGCCGTGAACAAGGTTCCTGGCAACAACTACGAATTCACGCAGCCGATCCAGATGCGCTTTAACGAGCTGATCTCCGGCGTCCGCAGCGATGTGGCCGTGAAGATTTACGGCGATGACTTCGGTGCCATGGAAAAATCGGCCAACGAGATCGCCGCCGCGATGAAGTCCATCCAAGGCGCTGCGGACGTAAAGGTCGAGCAGACCTCCGGCCTTCCCATGCTGGAAATCAAGCTGGATAAGCCCGCCATTGCCCGTTACGGCCTCAATGTCAGCGATATTCTGGAGGTGATCTCCATCGCTGTCGGCGGGCGCGAGGCTGGCATGGTGTTCCAGGGCGACCGCCGCTTTGACATCATCGTGCGCTTGCCCGAACAGTTGCGGGAGGATAAGGAGACCTTGCAAAACCTCCCCATTCTCCTGCCCGCAGAGGACGACAACGGCCACGATAGCGGCCCCACTTATGTCCCTCTGCGTGAGCTGGCCAATATTGAGCTGGTTGACGGCCCTAACCAGATCAGCCGCGAGAACGGCAAACGCCGCGTGGTCATTCAGGCCAACGTGCGCGGGCGCGATATCGGCAGCTTCGTGACCGACGCGCAGGCCGCCATCGCCGCCAAGGTCAAGGTTCCGGCCGGATACTGGCTGGAATGGGGCGGGCAGTTCGAGAACATGAAGGCCGCATCCGAAAGGTTGGCTGTTGTGGTTCCCGCCTGCTTCCTCGCCATCTTCCTATTGCTGTTTATTGCGCTCGGATCGGTGAAACACGCCATCCTGGTCTTTAGCGGCATCCCCTTGGCCTTGATCGGCGGTATCCTGACGCTCTGGCTCTTCCATCTGCCATTCTCGATCTCGGCAGCGGTGGGCTTTATTGCGCTCTCCGGTATCTCCGTCCTCAACGGCCTGGTCATGGTCACTAGCATGAACCAGCATGTGCAGGCGGGTAAGAAAGTGGCTGAGGCCGCCGTGCGCGGCGCGGTGGACAAATTCCGCCCGATGATGATGGCGGCGATTGTTCCGTCCCTCGGCTACGTCCCCATGGCGATCTCCACAGGCGCAGGCGCGGAAGTGCAACGGCCTCTGGCTCTCGTCGTCATCGGCGGTCTGATCGTTTCCACCATGCTGACACTGTTCGTCTTGCCCGCGCTGTACAAAAAGTACACGACCGAGACCGACAATGTTGAAGAAGCTTTATAAGGAGGTATGAAATGAAACGGTCTATATTGCTCACTGGCGCTCTTGTCCTGTTAACGGCATGCGTGTCGGTACCACCGAAAACCTTGGATCAGAAGCTGGCCGAAGCCCAATCGCCCGCTGACAGGAAGGAAGTCTTGAGGCTGGCGTGCTTGAACGAAGCGGAGGTCGTTAATGGTAAGGCTTACCCCTTTAAAGCCCCCACGAGAGGCCGCTCCGTGAAGCACACGCCGCAGGAAGTATACAAAACGAAAGCCCTGTGCAGAAAGATGGACAACCTTAGCGGCGATCAAGGCGACGATACACCGCAAATCAGAGCGGCTCTGTCCAGCGAATGCTCCTCCATGCTAAAGACCTATGCTGAAAAATACCCCAAAGACACCAGGCATGTGTCAGCCATGACAAAAATATGCCGTGAAATGATCAAGTGAAAGGAAAATGAATATGCGTAAAATCATCTACCCTGCCTTAGCTGCCGTTATGTTTGTATCCGTGAGCGCCCATGCAGCCAACGAAACAATCAAAATCTCTGATGTCTGGGCATGGCCGACTGTCCGCAGCGCAAAGGTTGGCGGCGTCTATTTGACGATCACCAACAACGGCTCTGAAGCAGACCGTCTGATGTCCGTCACGACCGACGAAGCCGAAAAAGTCCAGCTCCGCACGCTCTCACAAGGCAGCGTCCCGCAACTGCGGGATTTTGAAAGCGGCCTGGAAATCCCCGCAGGCCAAACCGTAACGCTTGCCCCCGACAACACACACCTTGCTTTAAAGGGCTTAAAAGAGCCTCTGCAAAAAGGCGGTGAGGTTCATTTAACGATGCAGTTCAAAAAGGCTGGAACCATTGATGTCACCGCCAATGTCATGGCCAGAGGCTACACAGGGAAGGCTGCTCAATGAGGATAAAATCAATGCACTTTTGATTTGCATTTTGCGTGGTCTGCCAGAGTTTCAATGATACGGCATTCAGAGATCGTGCCGTGTTTACAGGAGGTGACGATATGACTTAATTCTTTCTCAAGCTTCTTCAGCTTCTTGATGCGCTCTTTCACGCTTTCTAAATACCTCTGTGCGATGCCATCGACAATGGCGCAATCTTGACTTGGTTGCTCAGAGAGATTGATCAATTCGCGGATGTCATCAATATCAAAGCCCATATCCCGTGCATGACGGATAAAGTGCAGGCGCTGCAAACAGGCTGTATTATAGCGCCTCTGGTTGCCAGAGGTTCGTGCGGGAGCTTCAAGCAAACCAATTTTTTCGTAGAATCGAATTGTTTCGACCTTACAGCCGGTCTGACTGGAAAGCTCGCCAATTGTTATTTCTTTCAATGACTTAGTCATTGCCACTTACCTCTTGAATCTATAGTCACTACAGGTTGTAACATAGTATATAAAGCCATAAAAAGCAAAGGAAACCGCTATGTCCGCGTCAGAACAGAAAAAAGAAACCATTTTTGTCATTCAAAAAATGGATTGCCCCACAGAAGAAAAATTGATCCGCAACCGTCTCCAGAACATGGCAGGCGTTGATGATTTGCGGTTTAACCTGATGGAGCGTGAGTTGACAGTGCGCTATAGCCTTGAGAGTGATGAGACAATTGAAGCCGCGCTACAAGATCTAGATATGGCACCCGCGCGGAAAGACAGCGGCGATCAAAAATCAGACGCCCATGCAGCAATACCGAATGCCACGAAAATTGTTGTCGGTTTGTCAGGCGTCGCAGCTCTTACTGCCGAAATTTCTGGATGGGTGACAGGTAATGAACAGAGTCCTGCCGTTATCGCTCTCGCGGTGATCGCCATTCTAACAGGCGGGTACGGAACGGCAAAGAAAGGCTGGACGGCTCTTCGTACTTTCACACTGAATATCTATTTTTTAATGACGATAGCGGTAATCGGTGCTGTTCTCATTGGCGAGTGGCCGGAAGCCGCCATGGTCACGTTCCTGTTTGCCTTTGCGGAATTGATTGAAAGCTATTCACTAGACCGCGCCCGTAATGCCATACGGAGCTTGATGCAAATGACTCCAGATACGGCAACCGTAAAGCAGCCGGATGGCAGCTGGCAATCAATTTCTGTGGACGATGTTAAGGTGGAAGCACTGGTGCGAGTAAAGCCAGGAGAGCGTATTCCCCTTGATGGAATCATCACTTCCGGTCAGTCCAGTATCAACCAGGCACCCATTACAGGCGAAAGCATGCCAGTAGAAAAGAAGGTCGGAGATACTGTTTTTGCTGGTTCAATCAATGAGCGAGGCTCTTTCGAGTTCCGTGTGACCTCCAATAAAGGCAACACCACGCTGGCGCGGATCATTCGCTCAGTCCAGGCGGCCCAAGGCGATCGTGCGCCCACACAACGTTTCGTCGATAGATTTGCGGCTTACTACACGCCCGCCGTGGTCGTACTGGCAATTTTGATTGCCGCCGTGCCGCCGCTCTTCTTTGGGGCAGTATTCAAGGTATGGTTTTATAAAGCACTTGTTATGCTGGTCATTGCTTGCCCTTGTGCCCTGGTTATTTCCACGCCTGTCACTGTTGTGAGCGGCCTTGCTGTTGCCGCGCGCAATGGAATACTCATCAAGGGCGGCGTTTATCTGGAAGAAGGCCGTAAACTAAAAGCTTTGGCGCTCGATAAGACCGGAACACTCACCCATGGTAAGCCGGTGGTGACGGATATTTCACCTCTTGATGGGGAGGCCGCTGACAAATATCTGCGAATAGCCGGAAGCCTCGAAAGCCACTCAGAGCATCCGGTGGCCAGAGCCGTAACAGCGCATGTGGTCAAAGAAAAAGGCCAGAATACCCTGCAGGAAGTGACAGATTTTGAATCCATCACTGGACGCGGTATTAAGGGTAAAATTGACGGTACCCTTTATTATATTGGCAACCACCGCCTTGTCGAAGAACTCGGTATTTGCAACCCCAATGTTGAGGCCGTTCTTGAAAAATTAGAAAAAGAAGGCAAGACAACGGTCATATTGGCAACAGAGCAAAAGCCGCTCTGCATCCTAGCCGTTGCGGACACCATCCGTGACACTAGTGTTGCGGCGATTCAAGATTTGGAAGAGCAAGGCATTCGCTGTGTCATCCTGACCGGGGACAATCAAGTCACGGCCAATGCTATCGCCGCAAGCACAGGCATTAAAGATGTGCGCGGCAATATGCTGCCGGAAGATAAGTTAAAAGCAATTGAAGAACTCCAGCAACGCTACGGCGTGATCGGTATGGTTGGTGACGGCATAAACGATGCGCCTGCCCTTGCCAAAGCCTCCATAGGCTTTGCCATGGGCGCTGCAGGCACCGACACGGCACTGGAAACAGCAGACGTCGCCCTCATGCAAGATGATCTGCATCGTTTGCCGCTATTCATAGCATTGAGCCAAAAGACCGGCGCCATCCTGAAACAGCACATAACTCTCGCCATTACCATTAAGGCGGTGTTCTTGGTGATGAACTTTGCCAACGTGGCAACCCTGTGGATGGCTGTTTTTGCCGATATGGGCGCAAGTTTGATTGTGGTGTTCAACGGCCTGCGTCTTTTGAAATTTAAGAAGGCGGCTTGTTCTCACGATCACGATGGTCACAACCACGGCCATGATCATCGCCATTAGAAGGCTACTCATTTCGGAAAACAAATAAATTCGCTATTAGAGAATTTTTTGGATTGACGCTCACGAGCGAATCGCTCAATGTATTTCTGACGGCTGAAAAGTTGATCGACCCATCCTATGAGCTACTACAGCTCGCGGGTGCCGAAAGGCACTTACCAAATGAGGCGGCATACAGCGTCATGTGATAACACGATGTCATCATATGTCAGCGTCTCGTATCGGGAAAAATGGTGTCGGGTAGACTCCGATGTCACGCTATCCAGTTTTTGGGTCAGTTACGTTTTGAATGAGCAGGCGAAACGTAAACCTAAACTGGAAAGGAGGTGAATGCCCCATGGGCAAACGCTCTGTAAAGCCGTCTGACAAAGGAGCTGGCAACCACGGGACGAAGCGGCTGAAGGCCTTGCTGCGTAATCCCCTGGTACTGAAGTTGGTGATGAAGGTGGTCGTCCGAGTTCTGGATCACATCTTCAGCCTGATGAACGGTAGCTAACCCGACACCATATTTTTCTTAGAAAATTATGATTGGCAGAGCCTTAAAAATTATTCGCAAGTTTAACCATGTAAAGCAAAAGGAATTTGCCGCCAGTACAGGTTTGTCTCCTTCCTATGTATCGGAGATAGAAAACGAGATTAAAGAACCCACAATAGAGGTCATTCAAAAATACAGTGAACGCTTCGATATCCCGATGTCTTCAATTCTTTTCTTTTCGGAGCAACTGAAGAACAAAAAATTCTCCGAGAAAGTACGCCTGAAGTCAGCGGATAAAATATTAAAAATGTTGGAATGGATAGATGACGCCGAAGACGAAAAAACCGATTAAACAATATACGAGGGAACAGTCTCCCTTGTTCAATATCCAGTCAAAAAGAAAATTGGCTGCAATACTAAAGGTAGATTTTGATACATGTAAAAGACTTATTTCAGGCGGCGACACATACTATAATGTATGGCCCAACAAAAAAGGGCGCTTGATCGAGGAGCCTGTAAAAGACATGCGGATCACGCATGATACAATTGCTAAATATTTGAAAAAGATTCAGGTACCAGATTTTTTATTCTGCCCCGTAAAAGGCAGATCGGCTTTGGACAATGCAAGAAGCCATATCGGGAATGATGAATTGATTAAGCTGGATATAGGAAAATATTTTCCCTCCACGAAATTTGAACGCATCTTTGATTTCTTTCATTCTGGCATGAAATGCTCACGCGATGTTTCATGGAGCCTAGCAAAAATATGCTCATACCAAGAACACCTGCCGACGGGGAGCCCTCTGAGCCCCTATATTTCTTACTTCGCCCATGAAAGAATGTGGCAGAAAATAAAAGAAATGTGCGGACAGGATAATTATATAATGACCGTATATGTAGACGATTTATCGATCTCAGGGAAAAAACTCAAGGGCGAAACAATCTGGCGCATAAAAAATGAGATCAAAAAATATGGCCTGAACTATCACAAAGAAAAGAAATACAGCAAAAATCATCCGAAGCTCGTTACCGGTGCCGTCATACAAGACGGGAACATCAAGTTAAGAAATAAACATCACCAGGAGATCAGGAAGTTAAAGAAGGAAATTAAAAGCACCAAGAACCTGGTAGAAAAACAAAAATTAGAAAACTCTCTTAAAGGGCTCTCCAGTTATAGAAATCAGGTGGAGGCCTAACCAGTGATCCCCGCACAAACCGCCAGTGTTGACGCTAGACTTTGCTCTCTGGAGAAGGTTTAATGCCCGGTATTGTTCACACCGCCATTTCTATTACTCGAAAATGCCCAAAGTTATTTTACCCCCTCATAAATCCCCATGTGATGCGGGGTTCAGGGGCGTTTTGTGTGTACCGCGCTCAGCGGGTAGACTTGCCGTTATTTTCGCGCTGATGCTCTGAACGGGCCGATATACTCTTTTTGGTGTGTACTTGATAAACTCGGTCGGTACACAGCCACAGGCTGATTTGACTCACATTTTTCATCGTACATTTTTAACCGCCATGAGCGGTGCCGTTTTTGAGCATGGCAAGCGGCGTTTGCGTGAATAAAAGGGTTTCTTCGTAATTAACGGCGATTGTTGCTCTCTCCGCCGGACCGTAGCATGGACGCTATGGATCGACATCCGCCCATAGAGCCGAAAACCCTTATAAATCTGCTCTTTTCGCGCTTATCAACTGGACTTCGCGCGGTACCGAAGCATTCATGTCGAACCTTAAGAAAGAGAGGCATTCGACATGAGCAATAAAATGACAGCAAGGATTGCGGCCCTGCCGGACATGACGGCTGCGGAACTGAAGGCGCTGTGGCAAAGCCTTTACGCCAAAGAGCCGCCACCCTTTAACAAGACGTATTTCGTCAAACGGTTGGCCTATCGGATTCAGGAGCTGGAATACGGCGTAGACAGCCGCCCACTGGAACGCCAGCTCGAAGCCCATGCCCGCCAGCAGATCGACATGCAGGGCAAGCCCAAGCGTAAAGGCAAGCGCCAGACCCGTGATGCTCCCATCTCCGGCACACGGCTGATGCGCGAATATCAGGGCGAAGAGCATGTGGTGACGGTGCTGCCGCATGGCTTTGATTATCGCGGCCAGCGGTTCAAAAGCCTGTCCCGCATTGCCCGCACCATCACGGGCAAGCAATGGTCGGGGCCTGTGTTCTTTGGCCTGCGCAGTAACGGAGGTTTAAAATGAATAGTCCTACAAAACCAAAAATCCGTTGCGCGGTTTATACCCGCAAATCCCACGAGGAAGGGCTGGAACAAGAATTCAATTCTCTTGATGCGCAGCGCGAGGCGGCGGAAGCCTACATCACGGCGCAGCGTCATGAAGGCTGGATGCTCTATCCCGACCGCTTTGATGATGGCGGGTTCACGGGCGGGAATATTGAACGCCCCGCTCTCAAGCGTCTGATGGCGGATATTGAGGCAGGCAAGATCGACGTGGTTGTGGTTTACAAAATTGACCGACTGACGCGATCACTCGCAGATTTTTCAAAACTGATTGAGGTTTTTGAAAAACACTATGTCAGTTTCGTGTCGGTGACGCAGCAGTTCAACACCACGACTTCGATGGGACGGCTGGTGCTGAACGTCCTTTTGTCTTTCGCGCAGTTTGAACGTGAAGTCACGGGCGAACGCATCCGCGACAAACTGGCGGCGTCAAAACGTAAGGGCATGTGGATGGGTGGCGTGCCGCCCATGGGATATAATGTCGATAATCGCAAGCTCGTCATTGATCCGCCCCAGGCCGAAATCATCCGCTTTATCTTCGCGCGGTTTCTGGCCACGCGCTCCGTGACCACCGTCGCGCTTGAAACCCGCGAACACGATTACCGCACCAAGACCCATACGAGCCGTCGGGGTAATACCCGCGAAGGGCATCTGCTGAATAAGGGCATTATTTATCGCATCATCAGCAACCCTGTTTATACCGGGATCATCACGCACAAAGGCGCATGGCACCAGGGCCAGCACGAGCCGCTCATCAGCCGTGAGGTATGGGATAAGACACAGGCTATCTTGAAAGAAAATCCGCATGTGCGCGGCGGCGAGTTACGCCGAAAAAAGATGTCTGCCCCCTTACGCAATCTCCTGCGCTGCGGCGGCGGATGTGCATCCGGCATGACGATGACGGCCACGACCCGCAACGGGCGCGAATACCGCTATTATGTGCCGACGAATTATTTCAAGAAAGCCTGCCTTGATTGCCCCGTCCGCAGCCTTGGCGCGGGTGAGCTGGAGGAAGCGGTCATCCGGCAGCTTCAGGGTATTTTTACCGCGCCGGAAGTGATCAGCGAAACCTGGAAACAGGCGCAAACGCAGCAGCCGGACATTACCCTGCCGGAGGTGCGCGCGCAGCTCGGCAACATTCTTGAGGTCTGGCAGGAGCTGTTTCCGGCGGAGCAGACGCGCCTGATCCGCCAGATTGTGCGTGAAATCGTTGTCAGCGAAGACGGCATGAAGATTTATCTGCACAGCCGAGATTTAAGCGCACTGGTTCAATCTGCCTCGATCAAAACGCTGGAGGCCGCTGAATGAACGACGATCTCTGCATCCATGTGCCTCTTTCCATCAAGCGCCGTGGCGGACGCAGGCTGATCATCCTGCCTGAAGATGCCGCGAATGCGTCGCATATGCCGCAGCATCATTTTGACGACACGCTGATGAACGGCATCGCCAAAGCCTGGCGCTGGCAGGCGCTTTATGAGCGCGGAAAATACCCATCGCTCGATGCGTTCGCCGAAAAGCATAACCTCAATAAATCCTATGCCGCGCGCATCATGCGCTTGAACCTGCTGGCACCTGATATCCGGCTTGCCATTTTGACCGGAAAGCAGCCAAAGGGCCTGAAACTGGCCGACCTTATGAACCCCTTCCCACCGCTGTGGGAGGAGCAGCGTAAAATATTTGGCTTAACGCCCGACAGTGCTGCCACTGCCTCAGTATGTAAGCATTCGTGAGTAACAGAAGGAAGGTGACGGATGCCACTGCCAAAACGGGAGTATTATTTTCTTGACGAGATCATGACCCGGCTGCCGCTGACGGCGCGGGATGTGCAATATTACATCTGCCATGGACATCTGCTGGCCTCGGTCTGGGTACCGCTGACGGAATTTTCCGGTCAACCGCCGTACCGGGGCTATGTCCATCTTGATCCTGATACGGGATTTGACCTATTTTGCCATGGCAAAGCCGAAGCGCGGAGTTTTTATCATTTCTATCCGTTCACGAAGCTGCTCATCCTGGATGACAGGCCTGGAATTGTCCTGACCGAATCCAGCCTCCTTGTTCATGCCAGCGATTTTGATGCGTTTGTCGCGATCTACGATGTTCCGCTGCCTGATATTAAACGTGCCGCCGGACGCCCCAGCATCATGCCTGCGATCGTCGAGGAATACCGGAAACGGCGCGGTGCGAATAAAGACCATAAAACCCTGTCCGCCGAAAGCGAATTTCTACATGCATGGGCGGCAGAGCATTTTTCTGCCAAATCTGTTCCGCAGCCGACCAGCATTCGCAACGCGCTGATCCAGGAAAAGACAGGCGCATAAAATAAAAACATTTCATGCAATTTAATGCGCCTGTTTCGTGCAGCGCATCGAAAGCATGATGGTCTTCAGAGCAATTCAGGCATGGAGGCCATAACACATGACGGAAATCAGACATATGAATCAGGTCGAACTCTCGCGCAGGCTTGGTGTGTCCTGCCGGACGCTGGAGCGGTGGCGATGGATCGGCGTCGGCCCGCAATTCATCAAGGTGGGCGGGCGCGTCAAATACCGCCTTGCCGATGTGGAATCCTTCGAGCAAAGCCGCTTGTGCCAGTCCACGGCTGATCGTCATTATTTCGATGAGCCAAAAAATACGGTGCGGTCATGATGATCGACCGCGCGACAAAAGAGCAGATCGCGGCGATTCTCGCCATGCCGCAGACGCCGCCTTATCTGAAGCCAGTCTTCGAGGTCGTGCGCGACTATGGCGTTGGCTATCTGACTCTGCTGCAAAATGGCGATGGCCTGGAGCCAGATAGGTTGAAAAGCCAGAACCCCATGATTACGGTTGTGGGCGACGATACGAACGCCGCCCTTGGACCTGATGCATTCGATGCCGCGACCTTAAAGATCCTCACACTACGCGCTTCCTGCGTCGCCATTATTTCAAGCGAGCCAGTGCCGAACATCTACACGCTGTTCAGCCTGATGACGGGACTGCTGCGTGCCAATACGCTGATCATCGAAACGCGCCCCGAACAGGAACATGCCTGGGTCGATTATATACGCACGCTTGCGCCGCACACGCCCGTCATCCTCAGCACGTCACTCCCTGAAGCATGGGAGACGTAAATAAGCATGACGGATCGCATTTCTCTCCCCGATGTTGCCGCCGCCCTGAATGAGCGTATGGAAGATCTTGCTTTGCATCTGCTGGGTGAGCCAAACCATATCTTAAGCACGCGCGAACAATTGCGTTACGGCAACAAGGGCAGCGTGGCCGTCGATATCGCAGGCGATAAAACTGGCAAATGGTACGACCATGAAAGCGGTATTGGCGGCGACGGGCTGGAACTGATCTGTCATACCATGAATCTGCGCAATGGCGCGGCCTGCGACTGGGCCAGAAACTGGCTTGGGTTATCCGAAAACAATCCTATCAAAATCGCTACGCCTTCATCAAAGCAACAACAGGACGATAAGGCAGAAAAAGTCGCCGATATTCTCAAAGGCTGCGGCCCTATCGAAGGCACCCCCGCCGAGCGTTATCTGAAACGGCGCGGCATCAGGGTAGAGCCGCCACCCTCCATTCAATTCCGACCCTACGCCTATGCCGGATATGGCGCGTTGGTCGCGCAGGCCACGGATGAGAACGGCCATGTTCTGGCTATCCAGCAGATTTATCTGACCGATGCCGGTGAAAAAGCCCCTGTTCCGGTTGTTAAGCGCACGAACAAAGCCATCGAAAAATGGGCAGACAAATCCGCCGTCCGCTTTCCCGGCGCGCAGCCGCTGATCCTGGCCGAGGGCGTTGAAACTGCTCTCTCACTCTGGCAAGCAACGGGTCAGGAAACATGGGCTTGTCTTGGGATTGCCAATATCGGATTAGCCCCGGTGCCTGAGAGAGCCTCTGTCATCGTCGCCCGCGACGGCGATTTGCCGGGCAGCAAGGCGGATGGACAGATTGGTCGGGCGATTGCAAAACTGCGGACGCGCGGCTTTTCCGTTGCCGTCGCCACGCCGCCAGAAGGCAAAGATTTTAACGATCTTCTCCAGTCGGGTGGAGAGGAAGCGGTGCGCGCCCCGGTCATACAGGCCGATCCTGGTCATTCCGTCAACCAGGAACGGGCGCGCACCGTCTTTATCGGTTCTGATGTCGAGATCGCGGGCCGCGTCCGTGAAGATTTGATCGAACGGCATGGAAAAATCATCCATGCCGAGGGGCATTTTTGGCGATATGCGACAACACACTGGGAAGCCATTCCCGACCATGAGCTGCGTTTGGCTACTCATATATATGACGGCGCACATTATAATACACCCAAGGGCGATCCGACCCGTGTGAAGCTCGGCAAGGGTCGCGTGGATTCAATCCTCAACGAACTGGCGGCGTTGCTGACGGAAGAAAGTTTCTTTGCCGATGCGCCTGTTGGCATCAACTGCAGAAACGGCTTTATCACATTCCTGCCCGATGGTGCGGCACATATCATGCCGCATGAGCGCGAGCATCGCTGCCGCCATACCCTGCCGGGTCGATGGCAGGCGGATAAGAAAGTTTCCAGCCACCTTCTGGAACGTCTGCTGCATGGCGTATTTCACGGCGATGATGATGCCGATCAGAAAACCAGCCTGCTGGCCGAGGTATGCGGCTCTGCTGCTTTAGGCTATGCCACGCGCCTGATACAGCCACGCGCGATCATATTGAAGGGTGAGCGTGCCGAGAATGGTAAAAGCCAGATTCTTGATCTGGCGCGCGGGCTGTTGCCAGTCTCGGCCATCTCGTCCGTCACTGCCGCGCGCATGGGTGATGAGCGCCATGTCATCGGCCTTGCCGGAAAACTGCTCAACGCCAGTGACGAACTGTCATCATCATCCGCCATCGCCTCAGAAACTTTCAAGGCGATTATCACGGGCGAACCCGTGGACGGGCGTGATGTTTACAAATCGCGCGTAGAGTTCCGGCCCGTGGCGCAGCATATCTTCGCTACCAACACCCTGCCGCCGTTTCAGGGCGGGATGGATCGGGGGGTGCAGCGCCGCCTGCTGGTTATTACCTTCAACCGCGTGATCCCGATTGAGGAACGTGTCGAGGCAATCGGGCGGCGCATTGCCTCCGAAGAAGCCGATCATCTCCTGGCCTGGGCGGTCCAAGGCGCATCACGCTTGATCCGTCAGCGCAACTTCACCATCCCGTCCAGCAGCAAGATCGCTTTGACCGATTGGATACTGGGAGCCGATCCGGTGCTAGCGTGGCTAGATGAATGCGTCGAGATAAAACTTTCTATTGCCAATACACCCATCACCACCCGCTCGGCCTATGAACAGTTTCATGGCTGGGCGGTAGCCGAAGGTTTCAACCGCGACAAGCTGCCTGCCATCAACGGATTTGTGCAGCGTGTGCTGGCGAATGCGCAGGGCGTGGAATCCAAACGCACAAAAACGGGTCGTGTTTTTCTTGGGCTTTCACTCAAGCACGCTGCGCCCGCCTCAACCTACGCACAATCACGATATGGGAGGTGACGCATGGGTGACGCAAAAGTGACGGATTTTCTGGATCAAGTTGTTGATTGTGTTGAGATGATTCACCGATACCCCAACCATCGCGATATAGGGGGAAAAGGTGATCAATATATATCACATCATTATCCTGCATATATAAGGGTTGGACCCAAGGTGCGTCATCTCAACATCGTCAATAGGTTAGATGGATTTTGCCGTCATTTCAGCGTCACTCATGCGTCACCCGCAACGCTGCAATCCCTATCTCTCAAACCAGCTTTCTTCCCCGCGCTGACAGGTCGCGTTCTATCTGTCAGGTCACTGCCGCCTTTCCGGCAGCACATCACCCCTGAAAGGAACCATCCATGAAACCCGAAACACAAAAACAGATTGCAGCCACGCTCAAAGCGTTCAAGCCCATCGAAGCCTATATCGCGCAGAAGAAGAAAATCGCTGCCGCTTTCGATGCGCTCGAAGAAAAAGTTGCCCGCACCGGAGCAGAGCATAAATCATTCCTGCAAAAAGCCGGGGCGCTTGAAGCCAAACGCCTGCTTGGCGAAGCCAGCGATGCGGATGCTCAGGTGCTGGACACAGATCTGATCGCCGTCCGCGATCAGCAGGATCGTCTCTCTGCTGCACGTCAGGCATTGGAGCTTCAGCAGGCGGAACTTGATCATCGGGTCAAACCGCTCTACGAGGCGGCAGGTCAGGCTATCGGCGATCTGCGCCGTGTAATAGAGGCCGATCTCGATCAGGAAATGCGGCAAGCGGCGTCCATGCTAACCTCCATCGTCAGCAGGCTGTATGCCTTTCGTCATGCAACAGGGATTGGTCTGCCGAGCCGTGAAATCATGGACATGAAGATTCCGTCCGTGGTCGATGGCTCAAATCTGTTTCAAGAGCCTGCGCGTTTCCATCCGCGCAATGACAGCGTGATTGAAGCCGCATGGGAAAAAGACAAGGATGCCAAGGCTCTCCATGACAGTCTGCAGGCGTTTGGTCTTGCCTACAGCATCTTGCATCGTGACGAGCGGCGTGTTGATAGCGAAGAAAGACGAACAGAGCGTGACACCGAGCAGCCGCGCGCTACTAATGATGCGGTCTGAGAATATCTTGGGTCCTTCCTGGCCGAAAACCATAGCGGGCGGGCAAGGCCCGGCGGTTTTCTAGCGTCAGGCCCGCAAAACGGGTTACAGGGTCGGTTACAGGTTACATGTTTCCGGCCCGAAACCCCGGTTGAAAGCCATGAAATGATGCTGAATTGACTGGATATATCGCAGGAATGAAGCGTTCATGGGGATATGTAACCCGTAGGATGTCATGACCGATTAAAACAAAGACCGTTATTCAAAACGCCATCACTGCCAACCTCGCCGCGCTGTCCCAGCGTTTGACGGAAGCAGCAAGCCTGGCCGAGCAAGCACACACCGCCATGACGCAGGGTGAGCAGAATCAGTCCATCGGCACGATCCTTGACTTCGACCGGATATTGCCGGAGGCGCAGACACTCTACGCCGCTGCCATCGCCCTGCATGGTGGTCTTTAACGGGAGCGGAGCTTTAGATAGAAATAAGCAATCTTATGACTATCTAATTGAAATAAAACGCTTTACCGCGACCCCAAATTATATATTGCAATTTTAACAAATCGTGTTAATTTTGCACACATGTATCAGAGAGAGCTTACCCAGCAAATCACGGACGGCCTTGCCCACAATGCGGCGGTAGCGCTTCTGGGGCCGCGCCAGATCGGGAAAACAACGCTGGCCCTGGATATTTCCAAAACCAGGCCTGCCGTTTATCTCGATCTTGAAGACCCAGACGATTTTCAAAAACTGCAAAATCCCGTTGAATACGCAAACCTCCACGCCGACAAACTGATTATTCTTGATGAGGTGCAGCGCTATCCAGACCTTTTCACATCCCTGCGTGGCATCATCGATCAACGTCGCCGCGAAGGCCGTGGCGAAGGCCGTTTCCTGCTTTTGGGATCGGCCTCAAACGAATTGCTACAGCAAAGCTCTGAAAGCCTTGCGGGGCGCATCAGCTATCTTGAGCTTTCGGGTCTCAACCCCACCGAGGTCGATGCAAAAGATTCCGCAACACTTCAAAAACTCTGGCTGCGGGGCGGTTTTCCCCGCAGTTTTTCTGCGAAAGACGACAAAGAAAGCGACGCCTGGCGCAAGGATTTCATCCGCACCTATCTGGAACGTGACATCCCTCAGCTCGGCCCCCGCATTCCCGCCGCGACGCTGATGCGATTCTGGACGATGCTGGCGCACACACAGGGCGAGAATTTCAATGCCTCGAAACTGGCATCTTCCCTTGACGTTTCCAGCGTCACCGTCAGCCGTTATCTGGACTTGATGGTGGATTTACTTCTGGTACGCAAGCTGGAACCATGGCACGGCAATGTGAAAAAAAGGCTTGTGAAGGCGCCGCGCGTCTATGTCCGCGACAGCGGCATTCTCCATCACCTTTTGCGCATCTCAGATTACGAAAACCTTCTCTCCAATCCCGCCCTCGGCAAAAGCTGGGAAGGCTTCGTCATTGAAAATATCCTCGCCGCTTTGCCGCACCGCGTGCATCCCTTTTATTACCGCACGGCAGTGGGCGCGGAGATCGACCTTTTGCTTGAGGTCGCGCATCAAAAATACTGGGCGATTGAAATCAAGGCCGGACAGCGCCCAGAGCTTGAAAAAGGGTTTTATACCGCCTGCGACGATCTGAAGGTCAAACGCAAGATTGTCATTTACGGTGGTCAAGAAGTCTTTCCGATGGGTGACGGTGTCACGGCCATGCCGCTCACGGCGTTTTTGAAAGAAATGGAAGAATTACGATGAACAACACCAAAAAAGAGCAGGAACGCGCCGCGCTGCATTCGACCATCTGGCGGATCGCCAACGATCTGCGCGGCAGCGTGGATGGGTGGGATTTCAAGCAATATGTGCTGGGGATGTTGTTTTACCGTTTCATTTCTGAAAATCTCGCCAGCTACATCAACGAAAAACAACGCGAGGCTGGAGAAAAGAATTTCAACTATACTGCCCTCAAAGACAAAGAAGCCGAGCGCGGGCGTGAGCTGATTTTGGAGGAAAAAGGCTTTTTCATCCACCCCAGCGAGTTGTTTGATAATGTTCGGAAAGCAGCGGCAAGTGACACCAATCTGAACGAAACACTGGAAAAGGTTTTCAAAAACATCGAAGCCTCCGCCAAAGGCACGGACAGCGAAAACGATATGCGCGGGCTGTTCGATGATATCGACGTGAACAGCAACAAGCTGGGCGCAACGGTGCAAAAACGGAACGAGCTTCTGACCAAGCTCATGAATGCCATCGGCGATCTGCCTGTGGGCAGCTATGGCGATAATACGATTGATGTCTTCGGCGACGCCTATGAATACCTGATGACTATGTACGCCGCCAACGCAGGGAAATCCGGCGGTGAGTTTTTTACGCCGCAGGAGGTCTCGGAGCTTCTGGCGCGCATCACGGTTGTCGGCAAAACCGAGGTGAACAAGGTTTACGACCCCGCCTGCGGCTCCGGCTCGCTTCTCCTTAAATTCGCCAAGGTGCTGGGCAAGGAAAATGTGCGTAACGGATTTTACGGTCAGGAAATCAACATCACGACCTATAACCTGTGCCGTATCAATATGTTCCTGCACGATATCAACTACGAACAGTTCGACATCGCCCATGGCGACACGCTGGCCGAGCCGAAACATTGGGACGATGAGCCATTTGAGGCTATCGTTTCCAATCCGCCTTATTCGATCAAATGGGACGGCGACGCAAACCCCATCTTGATTAACGACGAGCGCTTTACGCCCGCCGGAATCCTCGCGCCAAAATCCAAAGCCGACCTGGCCTTTGTCATGCACACGCTTTCTTGGCTGGCAACGAACGGCACGGCGGCGATTGTTTCCTTCCCCGGCGTGCTTTATCGCGGCGGAGCGGAGCAAAAAATCCGGCAATATCTGATTGATAACAACTTCATCGATGCTGTTATCCAGCTTCCGCCGGATTTGTTTTTCGGCACGACCATCGCCACCTGTATTCTTGTTCTAAAGAAGAACAAGAAAGACAACAAAACCCTGTTCATCGACGCCAGCGCGGAATTTGTGCGCGGGTCAGCTAAAAATAAGCTGACAGCGGCCAATGCCAAAAAAATTCTGGATTGCTACACCACGCGCGACAGCATCGAGCATTTCTCTCGTTTGGTAGATAATACTGAGATCATAGAACAAGGATATAATATAGGTGTCGGCCAATATGTCGAACAAGAAGATAGAAGAGAAACCGTTAACATTTCTGAATTAAACGCACGTATTACAAATATCGTAGCGCGACAGGCCAAATTAAGGACGGAAATTGACGCAATTATTGCTGATCTTGAAGGAGATGCGGCATGAATAAAATAGAAAAAATGATCGCTGATCTTTGCCCGAAGGGAGTAAAATCCTCAAAATTTGGAGATTTAGCAACAATTGTCCGTGGTGCATCGCCTCGACCAATCCAGAGTTTTGTTACAAGCGACCCTGATGGGGTGAATTGGATTAAGATCGGTGATGTTCCCCCAGGAGGAAAATATATAACGTACACAAAAGAAAAGATTACAAAAGAAGGTGCAGAGAAATCACGGTATGTGAATAAAGGGGATTTCGTTCTTTCCAACTCGATGAGTTTTGGGAGGCCTTACATCATGAAAATCACGGGATGTATTCATGACGGATGGCTGGCTATCAGTGACTTTGATAAAGCTTATATGTCTGATTTTCTCTACTATCTTCTTAGCTCATCTATTGTTCAGAGAATGATGGCGCAGCGCGCGTCGAGCGGAACGGTACAAAACCTAAATGCTGATATTGTCAAATCTCTAGACCTCCCCGTTCCGCCATTAGAAATCCAACGTGAGATCGTGAAAATACTTGACACGTTCACGGCTCTCGAAGCAGAATTGGAAGCAGAATTGGAAGCGCGTCGTCGGCAGTATTCGTACTATCGTGACGCGCTTCTTGCTTTTGATGACGCAGACATAGATAGCGCCGCAAGCAAGCAAGCGTAAGGTGGATGGCGATGGCGTCAATAGCTAAATACTCCGACACGCGAATTAGTGCTAATGCCCTCGACAACGATAACTATGTCGGGGTTGACAACATTCTGCAAAACCGTGCCGGAAAAACATCCTCAAATTATGTTCCACAAACTGGCAAATTCACCTGCTATGAACAGGAAGATATTTTGCTTGGAAATATTCGCCCCTATTTGAAGAAAATTTGGCATGCTGACCGTCAAGGCGGGACCAATGGCGATGTTCTGGTGGTGCGAATAAGGGACGAAGAAAAAGAAACCATCAATTCGCGTTATCTCTATCAGATTTTGGCAGATGACAAGTTTTTTGATTACAGCATGCAACACGCAAAAGGCGCAAAAATGCCGCGAGGCAATAAATCCGCCATCATGGATTATAAAATTCCCGTCCCGCCGATGGAAGAACAGGAACGCATCGTTTCCATTCTCGATAAATTCGATGCCCTGGTGAACGGTATCTCCGAGGGTTTGCCCGCCGAAATCGTCGCCCGCCGCCAGCAATACGAACATTACCGCGATCGCCTTTTGACGTTTCAGGAGGCAGCATAATGACGGAATTAAACATCATCGCCGAAAATCCTAACAGTACCGTCGTCGCGGAATACGTGCCTGTTGATAAAGGCGCGCAAAAATATCAATCCGAGGCCGAGCTGGAGGTGGAATTTATCCGCATCCTGCAAAGCAACGGCTATGAATATCTGCACATTAACAGCAATGACGATTTATTGAAGAACCTACGCGCGCAGCTCGCGCGGCTGAACGCCGTCACCTTTTCCGATGCCGAATGGGACCAGCTCCTTACCCATTACCTTTCAAACAAAAACGATTCCATTGAGGAAAAAACAATCAAGATTCAGGAGGATTATATCTATAACCTCCGCCGCGACGATGGCACGACCAAGAATATCCGCATTATCGATAAGGACAACATCCACAATAACGCGCTTCAGGTCGTTAACCAGTACGAAGCCGCGGGGACGCGGCAAAACCGCTATGACGTGACCGTCCTCGTCAACGGACTGCCGCTTGTGCATGTGGAGCTGAAACGGCGCGGCGTTGCCATCCGCGAAGCATTCAACCAGATCAATCGCTATCAGCGCGATAGCTTCTGGGCGGATTCTGGCTTGTTTGAATTCGTACAATTGTTCGTTATCTCCAACGGTACGCATACCAAGTACTACTCCAACACCACCCGCAGCGCGCATCTGAAAGAACAGGCGGGCAAAACATCTGGCAAGAAAACCAGCAACAGCTTTGAATTTACGTCATGGTGGACAGACGGAAAGAACAAGCGCATCCCCGATCTGGTCGATTTCGCCAAGACGTTCTTTTCCAAGCATTCGCTTCTATCCGTTCTGACGCGCTATTGCGTGTTCACGACCGACAAGATGCTTTTGGCCATGCGCCCCTACCAGATCGCGGCGGCAGAGCGTATTTTGAACAAGATCGCCATGTCCACAAACCTGAGGGCTTTGGGCGATATCGATGCGGGCGGTTATATCTGGCACACCACAGGCAGCGGGAAGACGCTGACCAGCTTCAAGACCGCGCAGCTGGCCAGCCGCCTGGACTTTATTGACAAGGTTCTTTTCGTTGTTGACCGCAAAGACCTCGATTACCAAACGATGAAGGAATACGACAAGTTTGAAAAAGGATCGGCGAATTCCAACACCAGCACGGCGATTTTGACGAAACAGCTTGCCGACCCCAACGCCAAAATCATCATCACGACTATCCAGAAACTGGCCAAATTCATTTCCGGTAATAAAGGCCACGGCATCTTTGATGGCCATATCGTGATGATTTTCGACGAATGCCACCGCTCGCAATTCGGTGAAATGCACACAAAAATCACCAAGGCCTTCAAGAATTATCATATCTTCGGTTTCACCGGCACGCCCATCTTTGCCGCCAACGCCGCTTCGGGCGGCAATCCGCACCTTAAAACTACGGAGCAGGCTTTTGGGCAAAAGCTTCATGCCTATACCATCGTGGATGCGATCAACGATGAAAACGTCCTGCCGTTCAGGATTGATTATATCAATACCCTGAAGATGAAGGACGACATCAAAGATAAAAAAGTCCGCGCCATCGACATTGAGAAGGCGGCGAATGCACCAGAACGCATCGCGCAGGTGACAGATTATATACTTGAGCATTTCGACCAGAAAACCAAGCGTAACGAGCGTTATACGCTCAGGGGCAAGCGACTCTATGGCTTTAATTCTATTTTTGCCGTCAGCTCCATCGAGGTGGCCAAGAAATATTATGCTTCTTTCAAGGCGCGGAATGCGGATTTGAAGGTTGCCATCATCTACAGCTTCGGCGCGAATGATGAGGAAGGCGATGACGGCATCCTGCCGGATGAGGATTTCGACACCAGCGGCCTGGACAAAACATCACGCGATTTCCTTGATGCCGCCATTGCGGATTATAATAAGGATTTCAGCACGAGCTTTGATACCAGTTCCGACAAATTCGAGAATTACTACAAAGACCTCTCGCAGCGGGTCAAAAACCGCGAAGTTGACCTCCTGATCGTCGTCAATATGTTCCTGACGGGTTTTGACGCGACAACGCTGAACACCCTTTGGGTGGATAAGAACCTGCGACATCATGGATTGCTGCAAGCTTTTTCCCGGACCAACCGCATTCTCAACTCCGTCAAGACTTTCGGCAACATTATCTGCTTCCGCGATCTGGAGCAGGCGACCAATGATGCCCTTTCCATTTTCGGCAACAAGGAAGCTGGCGGAATCGTCATCTTGAAGCCCTACAGAGATTATTATTACGGTTGGGATAAAGATGATGGCACGCACCAGCGCGGCTATAAAGAACTTGTCGCCGAATTGCAGGAACATTTCCCCTTGCCTGTGTATATCGAGGGCGAACAAGCCGAAAAGGACTTCATCAAGCTCTGGGGGGCGATCCTGCGCCTTCGCAATATCCTGTCATCCTTTGACGAGTTCGCAGGCAATGAAATCCTGACCGAGCGCGAGTTTCAGGATTATCAGAGCGTTTATCTTGATCTCTACGACAAACTCCGCAAGCACAAGGATGCTGACAAGGAAAACATCAACGACGACATCGTTTTTGAAATCGAGCTGGTCAAACAGGTCACCATCAATATTGATTACATCCTGCAGCTCGTCGCCAGGTACAACACGTCCAAAGATAAAGAAATCCTGGTCACGATTGACAAAGCGATGGGCTCCAGTCCCGACCTGCGCAGCAAGAAAGAACTTATCGAACAGTTTATTCAGACGCTCAATGCCGGGACAGATGTTGACCGCGACTGGCGTATCTTCGCGGATAAGAGCCGCGCGGACGAGCTGGAAAAAATTATCACGGAAGAAAACCTCAAGCCTGAAGAAACCCGCAATTTTGTCGCCAACGCCTTCCGTGATGGGCAAATCAAGGCGACAGGCATGGCTTTTGCGGGCATCCTCCCGCCTGTGTCCATGTTCGATGCTGACAACGCCCGCGCCAAAAAGAAAGGCGCAGTACTGGATAAGCTGCGGGCGTTCTTTGATAAGTATTTTGGGGTGTAGCGTTAATCTTTCTCTACAAGATCCCGATTCTATAAGGTAAACAGCTTTCTATTTTTCACGGTATCCGCCAGCGTGTGCTTGTCGAGGGACGCTAGAAAGGCCTGTTTCGCATCGAATAAATAATGTTTGAGCTGGCATGCGCTGGCAATGCGGCAGGTGTTCGTGTCCTTGTTGAAACATTCGACAATGTCCATGTTCGGCTCCAGCGCCCGCACCAGATCACCCAGCTTCAATTTGTCAGCCCGTTGCGCAATCTTGATACCACCCCCTTTGCCTTTGCTGCTGTCAATGTATCCAAGCTGCGCCAGACGATGCACAACCTTAACCAGATGATTGCGCGAAATCCCGTAATGCTCGGCAACCTCCCTGACGCTGCAGCGGCGGTCAGGATGGGCGGCAAGATACATCAGGCTGCGCAGGCCGTAATCTGTAAAAATGGTCAGTTGCATGAATACTCAATCATTCTGTTATTGACTCCTATAGCATAAACTTTAATATGTATGATAGATACATATTAAAGGAGATTCCCCATGCTCAACGAAAAAACCATCCAGATCGTCAAATCCACCGCCCCCATCCTGCAAGAGCATGGCGAAACCCTGACCCGCCATTTTTACAAGCGCATGTTCAGCCATAACCCAGAGGTTGCCCCATTCTTCAATCCCACCAATCAGACCGCAGGAAAACAACAACGCGCCCTGGCAGGAGCCATCGCCGCTTATGCCGCCAACATCGATAATCTGGAAGTGCTGGGCGGTGCGGTCGAGCTGATTGCCCAAAAACACGCATCCCTGATGATCAAGCCGGAGCATTATCCGATTGTTGGTGAAAATCTGCTGGCATCCATCCGCGAGGTACTGGGCGAAGGCGTAACCGACGACATCATCAATGCCTGGGCGGAAGCCTATGGCTTTCTGGCCGACATCCTGATTGGCCGTGAAAAACAGATTTACGATGAAAATGCCAAGAAACCTGGCGGCTGGGAGGGCTTTAAATCCTTCCGTGTCCTCCGCAAGGAAAAGGAAAGCAGCAACATCACATCATTCTACCTTGTCGCCGCCGACGGTGCGCCACTCCCTACGTTCAAACCTGGGCAGTACATCACCGTTCGTACTGAAACCCCGAATGGCTCGACCACGATGCGAAACTACAGCCTCTCCGACAAGCCGGGGCAGGAGCATTTCCGCATCAGCGTCAAGCGTGAGGTTCCACCGGAGGCGAACACGCCTGCCGGATATGTTTCAAACATGCTGCATGACAAGATTGAAGTCGGTCATACTATCGAGATCGCGCCGCCTTGTGGTGAATTCTTCCTGGACGTCAGCGAAAACCATGCCCGTCCATTGGTTTTGCTGGCAGCGGGTGTTGGGATCACGCCGATCAACAGTATTCTTCTGACAGCACTGGATGCTTTCCCTGAGCGTGAGATCGTCCTTGTGCATGCCGTATTGAACGAGGATGTGCAGGCGTTCCGTAACAGCTTTGATGCCCTAGCGCAGAAACATAAAAACCTGAAAGTCTATTACCGTTACAGCGATGCGCCACAGACAAGCGCCGCCAATGCCAGCAACGGCTTTGTGACAGCGGAATATTTGGAAACGCTTCTGCCAGGACGTGATGCCGATTATTATTTCTGCGGCCCGCAACCTTTCATGGTGACCCTCTATCATGGCCTGATGCAATGGGGCATACCTGCATCCCAAGTGCATTTTGAGTTCTTTGGCCCACGGCAGGAGCTGGAACGCGCAGCATAATCGGTGGCCAAGAAAACCACCGGTCGCTCAAAAAAGAAAGAGAGCCACTTAGCTTAACGCCAATGACGTCTTTATGATATACATCTCTAAAGATGTTTAGCGCCCGGTTGGGTGCACACGTCCATGAGCGAGCAAGCGCAATCCGTTCAGCACAACAAGCACAGTGCCACCTTCGTGACCGATAACCGTCAGGGGTAGAGGCAGATCAAAAAACAACCCTCCGGCAACCAGAACGATCATCGCACCAATCGCGAAGGTCAAGTTTTGTCGTATGATGGATGCGGTCTTACGGGCAAGCAGGTGGGCTGAGGCCAGTTGCGCCATATCTTCGGATAAAAGAGCGACGTCTGCAGCCTGCAGCGCCACATCTGACCCGGCGGCTCCCATTGCAATCCCGACATCTGCCCGAGCAAGAGCCGCCGCATCATTAACGCCGTCGCCGACAAACGCGATCCTGCCCTCGGCGGCCAGATCTCCGACCCTGCGTACTTTATCTTCCGCCAGCATATCGGCGAATATGTTGTCTGGGTGCAGACCAAGCTCCTCGCCAATCCGCAAGGCCACTGGATAGCGGTCGCCAGTCATCATTACAATTTTCTTGATGCCTCCTGCCTTCAAGGAGGCAAGTGCCGGGAGTGATGTCACGCGCAGCTGGTCAGCGATACTGACCGCCCCCAGCACCTGTGATCCCAGACCCAGATAAATGATTGTTTGCGCTGTGCTGGCCAGTTTTACCAGATCGGGATGATCGAGCGCGGCGCCCATCTCCGCTGCCAGCCTTGGATTTCCTGCCCACAATTCCCCGTCTGCATGGCTACCGACGATTCCCGCACTCGGGCGATTGGTAACATTTTTCACAATGGCGAAAGCAATGCCCCGTGCCGTAGCTTCCCGCCTTATAGCGCTTGCGCTGTGATGCTCTGATTGCGCCTCAACACCCGCGAGAAGTGACAAGAAACGCGTTTCGTCACCATCGAGCGCGACCATGGCAGTAATAGCAGCCCTGCCTGTCGTAAGCGTGCCCGTCTTGTCGAAAGCAAATGTATCTACCGCTGCGAGCGTTTCTAGGGCCGCACCACCCTTGAAGAGAACGCCGCCGCGCGCCGCCGCCGAAAGCGCGGACAAAATCGCGGCAGGCACGGAGATAACAATCGCGCAAGGGCTTGCGGCTACAAGCAGCGTGGCAGAACGGTAAAGAGCCTGATCCCAATCGCGGCCAAACCAGTAAAATATTATGAATGCCAAAACCGCGCCCACGAGTACCGCCACCGTATAACGCTGCCCGAACCAGCCGCTGAACCGTTCTGAAGGGGCTTTAGCAGCTTGCGCCTGCGTTACCAAAGCAATCATGCGCGCAACGGTGCTTTCCGCGAGAGCTTTGGTAACTCTCACCTCAAGTACGCTATCGAGATTGATGGTGGCCTCAAAAACAGGCGCGCCAGGGTCTTTACTGACTGGCATGGATTCGCCCGTAATGCTCGCCTCGTCGATAGCACCGTGACCGTTCAGGATCATGCCATCGGCAGGGATGCGCGCTCCTGGACGAAGTATGACAATATCGCCCACGCAAAGCTCGGTAGCTGAAATTTCGGTGACGACCCCATCGGCAGACTTGCGTAATGCCGTTTCCGGGCGCAGCGCCATAAGGGCTTCTATAGCCCGCCTTGCGCGGCCCAGCGCCCTTTCTTCCATTGTCGTAGACAGACTGAAAAGGGTGAGCAACACGGCCCCCTCAAAAGGGGCACCGACAACGGCTGCCGCAATTGCGGCTATGACCATCAAAAGGTCTATATCTAAGACACGCTCTCGCCACAGCGCGGTCATGGCGCGCCAGGCGGCGGGCACTCCGCCTGCAAGGTAAACCAGCGATATGCCCACAACGGAAAGAATTTGTGACGTGTTTTCATCTAATGGCAAGAAACCGGCAATCGACAGCGCCATTCCCAATACGGCCACCCCTGTCAGTAAAACGTCGCCATAACCCGCAAAACTGATCCAATCACCATACCGCAAGGAATTGCAGAAGGAGCACATTTTTGAGGGGGCAGGTTTTGCGATCTTCATGGTTGTCCGATTCTTTTGAATTATCGACAGTATCTGGCAAAAACTGCAGAATACAAGGAAAGGAGACAAAGTACATTCCTTTATCGTTGCTCTTGCTGCAACCACGCGCTCATTTTTGGATAGTCCACGCCGTATCCTAATTGCCAGACGTGTATTGTCTCTCCTACTGATAGTCATAGCTTTGTGGTTCGCTGTTTCGACGAGCGGGGCATTAAAATAAAACGCATAATCTTTGCCTACCAGAATCTATAAAATTCTATCGCTTTTCGCAGCATGGATAGGCATCTGTTCATCAAAATAGTATCGGTCAGAGGTGGCTTGACACAGACGACTATGTTCATATGTCTCGATATCACAAAGTCGGTATCGTACACGTCCACCTATCTTGATAAAGCGAGGTCCAATACCGATCCAGCGCCAGCGCTCAAGGGTTCTGCACGAAACGCCGAGGCGCTCACTCAATTCCTTTTGGTTAATATGTTGAATGGGGGAATTCTTTTGCATGGCTTTTCTCCTTCTCCACGCATGAATGCTTCATTCCAATCTTATATCCAATTAATTCGGCATCATTTTGCGGCTTTCAAAAGATAGCCTGCTTGCCATGCCTTAAGGCCGTTTGATCACGTATCAAAGTAGCGAGTACAATTCCAAAATAAATATAAAACACAATCATCATTTTCCGCCTGTGTACCTCTGCGCTTCTCTCAGGAGCACCGGGCCCCTTTCTCGAACACTCCGCTACACAGGGGCAAAATTTTGTGCTTATATGGCTGGAACGGTAGTAAATACCTCAGATCATTACGAAGATTTCGCCATGGATTCGAGAATAATTCGACAGAGTAAGTCAAAATATGTGGAACCTGGCGCTCCGTTTCTAGTTTTAATTTGAGTCAGTTTCACACCTCCATTTTCTGTATTGATGCGCCGCCGCAATATTGTTCACCCCATGGCTGCATACGGCCACATGCGGTTGCATAAAATTTTAATTAATCTTCCGATTAAAATCCACAAACAGGCCAAAAGTCTTTGCAATATAAGGCTAAATTTATCTTTTTAAGCCTATAATAAAAATATAAAAAATGATTGGCTATAATGCGCTCCTTATGGAAATTTAATGCGCCGGTATTTAGAATCATAAATACCTATGGCATGGAGTAAGGATCAGGAGATCTGTATGGGTAATTCCGACGATGCCCAGGCCGCATCGAAAGGACATAAAAATAAGATCGATCAGGACAAATATGTCGAATCTGTTTTTCGGCTGATTGAGGTTGTCCAGGATTTATCGCATGCGCGCAATTTAAGCGCGGTGATCAATATTATCCGTTCCGCCGCCCGTGATTTAACCGGTGCCGATGGCGCGACGTTCGTATTGCGGGATGGCGACGAATGTTATTATGCCGAAGAAAATGCCATCAGCCCCTTATGGAAAGGCCGACGTTTCCCGCTAAGCGCATGCATTAGCGGCTGGGTTATGTTGAATTCACAAGTGGCTGTTATCGAAGATATCTATGCCGATCCCCGGATTCCGCATGATGCGTATCGCCCGACTTTCGTAAAAAGTTTGGTAATGGTGCCCATTCGCCGCAGCGCGCCGCTGGGAGCCATTGGCAATTATTGGGCACAACAACGCAAACCAACGGAACAGGAAGTGGCTTTATTGCAGGCTCTTGCTGACTCTGCATCCATGTCTTTTGAAAATGCGAATCTATATGCGCAATTACAGGAGAAACTGCGTTTTCCCGCAGATATTGAACCTACCCCGAATAACGGCAGCGAGATTAGACAATAATATTCCGATATCTATTTAGAGGCGGGATACGCTATTGAATCCCGCAACTTGGACATATAATGAACGAAATCCGGGTCTTCACCGGATAACATCACATCCAGCGCCTTGCGAAAATCGTCGCGCTTCATCCAAAACCGAATATAGTCGTCCCAAGACTGCCAAAGACGCTGGGTTTGCTTGCTCATATGTTCTTCGTAAACCAGAATGAAGGCGCGTTCGAACAGAGACAATAATAGATCGAAAATAATCCGTTTTCTTTCTTGCTGCTCATCGGTTAATTGAGAATCCGGGATTACTTTGCCGCTCATTAAATGCAAATCGGCGTTGGTCAGCAATAATTGGCAAAAATCGGCATATTCATCCGATAGTTTTTGATAAATTTCTTCTTCTTCGTTTTGCCGTTCGCGTTTTTGTTCGTACCAAAACAACATCACGGCATAGGGAAGACCGAATACGGTCACAACATAGGAAGCCATTTCCCAAACTTCCAACGGGCTCAACCCGGACAACATAATAACTCTCCATTTTATCTACTTAGGTATTATAGCGTCTCGTTGTGACAACCGCATTACCTTATAACGCATTGAAATATAATAATTATCTATTTAATATTTAAAATTAAGGCTATAATTCGAAGAAAATTTTAAGGATAAAAAATTTGCATTAAAGAAACTTACGTGGTAACATCTATGTTATAATGCTTAAATCCGGTGGGTAATAAACAGATATTTTAGACCACTTATTTCCCCCAATAAATAAGCAATAAGCCGAATGGCGTCAAAATGGGTAAAGGGCAGAAAATGGTCGATAACAATCTAAATCAACAGACTATCACCAACACATTAAGCCAGTTAAAAGCACAGGTTGCCAAAGGTCCCACCTCCACCACTATTTCATCCGCCGATAAATCCAAACTATCCAAAGCGATTGCCGAATCTAAACCGGTTAAAACGGTTGATATGGCCGCCGCTCAATCTTTCATCGCCAAGGAAACCAGGGATAAACTGATGACCAATCTGTCTGGTTTGGTCAAAACGCCGATTGCGGCCGTAAGTGCCAGGGGCGCCTCGATTCCACGGACATCCACGCAGGCGCGCGCCGATGCGGCGGCTATTTTGTCATCTCCGGACGGCACCAATAATTCACCTAAACCAGCTCCGGTCGGTTATGAAATCCGCCAGATTCCCGCAATGACTTTAACTGCTATGCATCGTTATGGTTTGGGGCCCGCTCTGGGTGAAGAAGAAGATATTAATCGGGCTGGTGGGCCGGTTAACTGGCTGCGCGCACAAACCACGGCGCCGTTGGATTTTGGCGGCGATTATCGT
The DNA here is from genome assembly GCA_004295055.1 of Alphaproteobacteria bacterium. Classification (NCBI taxonomy): domain Bacteria; kingdom Pseudomonadati; phylum Pseudomonadota; class Alphaproteobacteria; species Alphaproteobacteria bacterium. The sequence continues at coordinate 106,389 of SHNJ01000006.1, forward strand.
CGTACCAGCGATATGCTGGATATTTATGAATCGCGCCATCCATTGGGCGGATTTAACAATACGACCTGGGCGATGTTTTGGAACGCCTATACCGAAGAATGGGGAAAATTTCTGCGCGATGCGGTTTCAACCCGCATGCCTTTCGCCTTTGCTTGGGCAATGTTCTGGTTCAATCATTACGGCACTATCCATAAAATGGATTATTTGGATATGGGCAGTGCGAAGCTGGGAATGCTTGGCACCGCGTTCATCAAAGACGTGGTGTTGCCCAACATGTTTCGTAAATTCGAAGATATTCAGCTGGCTTCTTTTAATAATGCCGGGATGTCATTTCATTTAAATGGGGAAACGGACGGCCGTAATCCAAATCAGAATTATGCCCGGGAAGTTTTAGAATTACATACGGTTGGCCGCGAAGAACGGTATTACCGCAACAGCGGCGCGCCGATGTATACTACTAATACCATTCAAGAATTATCCTATATTTTTAGCGGTCGCGTGGTGCGGATGACGCCGTTTGCCGGCAACGATCAATATGCGCCGGGTGTTCGCGGTTCCATATTCGGTTATCGCGGCACGCACGCGCATCCTGGCGGCACCGCGACCAGTACTCCACTTCCATATCTAGGCAGGCCGTTCGATTTACGGCCATTTCTAAATTACACTTTGGATCGATATCCGGTTGATGCCCATTATATCCAATGGCATATCGAAGACGAACAGACTAAGGTCATGCGTCAAATCGCCAATCACCCCGCGGTTGCCTGGCACCTGGCGGAAAAATTGGTCCGCTATTTCGTCGGCGATGTTGGCATGGAACGCGGCACTTCGCGCGCCTTGATTACGGAACTTGCAACCGTTTGGAACAATACTGGCGGCGATCTTGGGGCGGTAGCAAGGGCGTTAGTAAGCTATCCAGGCGTCTTAACGACCAATAACATGTACATTCCGAAAAAATTCGCCAATCCACAGCAATGGGTTATCAAAACTTTACGGACTTCCGGCTTGTTCTCTTTGAAACCGGCGGGAAGCACCGAACCGGCAGCCTTGAATGATTCTCAGCGGGCGATGATTCAGACTGCGTTGTTTGAATATTTGCGGAAAATGGGAATGAAGTTTGGTTATGCGCCGGATGTACGAGGTTATTTACCGGAAGATAGCAATTGGAAAACGCCATCCGGCATGTTGCAGCGTTTGTTGATTGCATCGGAAATTGGCGAATTGATCAAAGGCCGGGAATCTGCGCGCAGTCTTTATAACCGAACTATTGCAACCATTCGTCTAAATTTCAGCCGTAGTCCGAGCATCTTAAATCTAACATCGAATCAGCATACCGCGTTGCTGGTCAGCGAAGAATTTTTAAAGCGGTAGGAGAGAAGTATGAGTAACTTTTCCAATCTCAGCAGGCGCGGTTTTTTAAAAATTGGCGGCGCATGCGCTGGATTAGCGGTCACGGCCGGTATGCCGGAATTATCCTATGCCACTGTGCCGGGAAACAAAATATTTGTTTTTGTCATGCAAAATGGCGGACCAGACGCGTTGGATTATGTATGTCCATTCAATGATTCGATTTACCGCAACGAACGCCCGGTTTTGCGCCGATCCGCGCCAGGAATCGACGCCAGTTCAGTATTGGATATCAATCACGGTTATTATGGGCTAAGTCCGAATCTTGGATCGATGCGTAATTTATATATGTCTGGAAAGGTTGGATTTTTCCACTCTGTCGCATTTAGCGATTCGCAAGTGCATGGAGGATCGCATTTTGCCGCCACAAACGATATGGTCAGAGGGGCGCCCAATGACAGCGCTGTACGCACAGGATGGGTTAATCGTTTGATGCAGGTGTTGGGCGGTGCAACAGGCATGTCGATGGCGGAATCCAATCGCTCTATGCCATTTCTCGATGGCAGCGGAAATGTTCTAACCTATCAGGCGCCGGGACCCGCGACCGACGTTGGTCTTGTTAATATGATGCGCGAACTATACAGCCCTCTAAGCGGATTAAGCGATTTGTTGCAGCAAGGTTATTCTCAGGACATGGTACTTAGCTCTTCTTTGGCTGGTCATGAAAACCTGACGAATGCCCCGCGCATTAATGATATGTGCAATGCTTTGCGGGAAAGAATGGCGCTGGCCGCATATATGGCGATTGCCGGTGTTGCAAATTGTTTTGTTCTGCGGGGCGATGGCAATGATACCCATAATGGCGCGGTGGTAGCGCAATGGGCCCGCGCTTATGCCGACGGGATGGCTGCTTTTCACGCGATCATGGAAGGCGCCGGCCGTTCCAACGATTATTTGGTGGTAACTGGCGGTGAATTCGGCCGGACAGTAAATGAAAGCGATAACGGCACGCAACACGGCGATGGTGGCTTGATGACGGTAATGTCCGGCAATTCAACCCTAATGGCTGGGATTGGCGGTCAGGTTTTACCGGGACAATTAAACTTGAATCAGCGCTCCATCAATAATTCTATGCGGCCGACAGTATATGCTTATGACATTATACGAGGCTTATTGCGCGCGTTTTATGGTTTAACCAATGCAGAAGCGATGCAAGTATTTCCAAACCGTATAATTAGCAATGTTGGAGGCAATGCCTAAATTTTTAAAATAACCAAGAGAAGCGAGGGAGAAAAAAAGCCGCCCATATGGGGCGGCTTTTTTGTTGAAAGTTCTGGAAATCCTAAGCAACCAATTTTAAGTTGGCTGCGGCTGGTTTACCTTTTTGGGTTACGATTTCATAACTGATTTTTTGGCCTTCGTTCAAGTTTTTCAAGCCAGCTTGTTCCACCGCCGTAATGTGAACGAAAACATCTTTCGATCCATCTTCCGGTTGAATGAAACCAAAGCCTTTATTTGGATTGAACCATTTTACGGTACCGTTAGGCATTTAACACTCCATAGTAAGTTATCGAAAGCTTTGAACTACAAGCTGAGTAAATGCCGAAGCAAACACGTAAGCCAAAAAGGTAGTCAAGCGATACGGAATAATACTCCAATGCCGAATTTTGTCAAATCGCCGGCTTATTAACCTTTTGGCGCCGATAGAGCAGCAGCAATACAAACCCGTTATTCAAAATCACCAGCGATGCAGGATATAAAGCAGTGGTCCAATTAAATATTTCTAACGCCATCAAGGCCGGAATAAATTTCAAACCCGCTATCAAATAACTTAGCAATGGTTCCGCCCATGGCGAACTCCAAGATTTACGGAAAGTCGGATAAAATCCCAATGCATCGACTGCGGTTACAATAATTATCGACCATAATGGATCGTCCGTTAAATACCATGCTATCAAAGATAGAACAGCCGCAATCAATGCCATCAAGTCGGTTTTGGTAATGTTTTTTTCGCCAATTATTAAACTGATAACGGCAATAATGCAGCAACTGAACGCTGTGAATCCCATTGCCCACGCGCCGGGACCGGCGCCGCTTACTACTTGTGCGGCAAACGCGATAATGGTCAATGCGCCCCAAATCAGCCAGGTGAAAAAATGCGGCCGGGTGGTTTTTTGCCATAATCCAAAGAAATAAAGTCCCGTTCCCAGAACACCCATTCCAACCGACAAGGCGCCTAAAATTTCTTTATCGATCATCGCTTGCCTATAGCATAAAACTGGCGCTATAAAAACCGCTATGAATGCAACCGCATTAACATTGAAAGATTTCGACTTTGATTTGCCGCAAGACCGGATCGCGTCGCGTCCGATTTCACCGCGCGATACTGCGAAATTGCTGGTGGTTAAAGATGGCGGATTGATGGATCGGCAGGTGTGCGATTTGCCGCAATTATTGCGCGCGGGCGATTTGCTGGTATTCAACGATACCAAGGTTATTCCCGCCCGGTTGATCGGCGATTGCAATGGCAGGAAAATAGAAGTGTTGTTGCATCGGCCGTCCGCCGGCAATTGGCAAGCCATGGCGCGGCCAGCGAAAAAACTGCGCCTGGGCGATACGATTGTTTTCGGCAAGGATTTCAGCGCCGAAGTGCGCGCCAAAGATCCGGAACAAGGTTTTGTTTATCTGCGGCTTTTGGCGAAACGCGACGATATTATGGGCGCGCTGGCGCAATATGGGCATATTCCGATTCCGCCATATTTCAATCGTGAAGATGACGAGCAGGATAAGCGCGATTATCAAACGATTTTCGCCAAATCCGAAGGCGCTGTGGCCGCGCCAACGGCCGGGCTGCATTTCACGGAATCATTATTGAATAATTTAAAACAATCCGGCATCGATCATGCGTTTGTTACATTGCATGTCGGCGCCGGGACTTTTGCGCCGGTTCGCGCGGAAAAATTATCCGACCACGTCATGCATGCGGAATGGTATGACGTGTCGCCGAAAACCGCGGATAAGATCAGTGAAGTCAAAAAAAATGGCGGACGTGTTGTCGCGATTGGAACCACAGTGGCACGGTCGCTGGAATCGGCCGGATCTCGCGGAGAAATCGCGGCGCGCCAGGGCGAAACGCAAATCTTCATCACGCCGGGCTATTCATTTAAAATTGTCGATATTCTATTCACCAATTTTCACTTGCCGCAATCGACTTTGCTGATGTTGGTGTCGGCCTTTGCGGGAATGGAAACCATTAAAAATGCATATGCGCATGCTATCGCCAATCAATATCGTTTTTATTCCTATGGCGATGCGTGTCTATTATTCCCAGGCAAATAAAAAAGGCGGCCCAAAGGCCGCCTTTAATAGGAATTCGAACCAGAATTAGTTGGTTGGAACGCTTGCTGCCGACGGCATCAACACGGTATCGATCGTGTGGATGATGCCGTTGCTGGCGCTGATATCGGCGCTGGCAACTTGGGCATTGTTGATTTTGCTGCCGTTGCTGCTGGCGGTAATCGCCAAGCCGGCCAAGGTTTGCTGGCTGGCCGATTTTGCCAAATCAGCCGAAGCCAATTTGCCGTTGCTGATGTGATAGCTCAGAACGCGGCGCAATTCAGTTTTGTTTTCCGGTTTTTGCCAGTTGGCAACGGTGCCTGCCGGCAATTTTGCAAAAGCGGCATCGGTTGGCGCGAAAACGGTGATTGGACCTGGGCTGGTCAAAATGCTGTTCAAGCCAGCGGTTTGAATCAAGCTGTTAAAGGTCGACAAATTGCTGTTGGATGCAATGGTGCTGGCCACGGTTGCGGCAGCGTTGCTGTTCGCGGAAGCGGCGTTTTTGCTGTTCAATGCATTTTTCGCAGCGGCGGTGATCGCGGCGTTAGCGGCTTGTTCATCGCTGTTTAAATTGCTGCCAGGCGCGGTGTTGCTGTTGGTGGAAGAATTCATGCTGGTTAAAACGTTCGAGCCGGAAGCAGAATCGGTTTTTCCAACATATTGTGCGGCGGCAATAACCACCACGATGGCCACCAGGACCAAAAGGGTTTTTTTGAAGTTGTTATTCATAATTTTCTCCGTTGATATGAAAGCATTTTGGGAATGCGGGATAAGATGCAGTTTCTTACCGATAAACACTAATCCGGTCAATCCTTAAAAGGCATGATTTGCGGCTTTTTAGTGGCGCGCGTGCGTTAAAACTCCTCAAAATCCGGCACTTTTTGAAACGCGATGCGTCCATTAAAATGCCGGAAATCCGGCTTCAGGTCGCCAAACCCGATAGTGCCATACCCATAGCGTTTATTGATTTTATCCATGGATCCAAGCAGGCTGGATTCGACTTTTTGTTGTGCTGGAACCGCGAATAGATCCATCTGATGCGAGGTCGCCGCGGTAAAATCCGACAAAACTATGGTGACGCGTAACGGCGGATTGTCCGGCGCGTTTGCCCACATTTGTTCCAGCCAGGATAATAAATCCTGACTGCTTTGGGTTTCGGCAAAACGCATGTCGTCGGACCAATATCCGCCTGGTTTTGCAAATTTGACCTGGACCGATAAATGCCGGCAATAAAGCCCCAGGCTGCGCAGCCGCTGGGCGGCCTTCATCAATAAATACCGGGCGAATTTGCGCGCGCCATCGCGATTGCGTAATGGCGGTTCAAGAACATGTTGATGGCTGATGCTGCGCCGTTCCGATGTGGGGCGGTATACCGATTCGCCATGCAACATCGCATAAAACCGGTCGCCCTCGATCCCGCCCCAAATATCGTGCAATTCTTCGGCGGATGCATCGTATAGGTCTTCGATGGAAAAAATTCCGGCATTGTTCAGCCTTTGCAGCATCCCATCGCCGATACCGCACAGATCCGATAGGTCCAGCGGCAATAATTTTCCGGGCAAGTCCGCCCTGGTTATTACCGTCAAACCATCCGGTTTTTTCATATCGGACGCAACTTTGGCCAGAAATTTATTCGGCGCCAAACCGATCGACGATGTCAGGCATTCGCCAACCTTTTCGCGGATATTGGCCTTGATTTTTTTGGCCAGCGCCGTTGCCGCATCGACCGGTTTCTCGTTATCCATCAGTTGACAGGCCATTTCATCAATCGACATAATGCTTTCGATTGGAACGCATTCTTCGACCGCTTTAATAATGGCATGGTGATATTCCAGGTATAAACGGTGCCGCGCGACTTGCAGATGGATATTGGGACATAATTTTTTGGCATCGCCCACCGAAGTGCCCGTGCGAATGCCGTGTTTTTTCGCCTCGTAACTTGCGGCGATGACGGATGTGGAATCGGTCATGGATGGAACGATCGCAACCGGTTTGCCGCGCAAATGCGGGTTGGATTGTTGTTCGCAGGAAGCGAAAAAACTGTTTAAATCCAGGATCAACCATTCGACTTGCATAGGGGCCTCTTTCATGTTCCTGTTTTGTTCTATAATAATGGGGCTGAAATCAAAGTCAAGCCGGGCTTGGCTTTGCCGCTGTTTTTTTGTATCGTTCCTTGTGAAAGGTGTGTCATGGCAAAAAATAAAGTGGAAGAATTTATTGAAAATCAGGGGCTTGGAATTGTGGTAAAGGAAATGCCGCAGACATGCCGTTCCGCCGCCGAGGCGGCTGCATCGATTGGGTGTACCGTCGCGCAAATCGGCAAATCGATCATATTTAAAGATAAGGCGCAGGACCAGGCGGTATTGGTCATCACCAGCGGCGTTAACACGGTGGATGCCAAAAAACTGGCCAATCAAAATAATTTGCAGCTGGAAAAAGCCGATGCCGACTTCGTTCGCGATAAGACCGGGTATGTCATTGGCGGCGTTCCGCCGTTTGCGCACGCGAATCCGGTGCGCACCTTTATGGACGAATCTTTATTTCAATTTGCCGAAATATGGGTGGCGGCCGGGCATCCATACAAGGTGATGCGAATGACCCCGCAAGAATTGCATAAAATTACCGGCGCTCAATTAATTGCGGTTTAAAAAAGGCAAAACCGCCGTATTTTTAGGCGTTGTGGAATAATTGCTTTTGC